>DATFYA010000105.1 GCA_035315345.1 Candidatus Methylomirabilota bacterium | reverse complement strand
AGTCCACGATCCGCACGCCGCTGAGCGGTCCGGACACGGCGCGCTCCGGGCTAGGCGCCGCCGGTGACCACGAGGGTCTGGCCGCTCACGAAGTCGCTGTCCGGGCTGCAGAAGAGGTAGATCGCCCCCGCGGCCTCCTCGGGCAGCCCCCCGCGGCCGAGCGGGATCATCTGGTTCATGGCCGCGATGCGCGCGCCCTGCACGCCGACCTTCATCTGGCGCCCGGCCACCTCGATGGTGCCCGCCTCGCCCTCCGCGAGCGGCTTGGTGAGCCGGGTCTGGACGTAGCCGAAGGCCACGCAGTTCACGGTCACCGCGTAGCGGCCCCACTCCTTGGCCAGCGTGCGAGTCATGCCGGTCACCGCGGCCTTGGCCGAGGAGTAGTTGATCTGGCCCGCGTTGCCACGCACCCCGGAGGTCGAGGAGATCTGCACGACCTTCCTGACGATTCGCTCGCCCCGGTTCGACTCGGCCTCGAACTGGGAGCGCAGGTAGGGGGCGAAGGCGCGCAGGATGCGGAAGGGCGCGGTCACGTGAACGTCCATGATCGCGTACCACTGCTCGTCGGTCATCTTCTGGATGACGTTGTCCCAGGTGTAGCCCGCGTTGTTCACGATGACGTGGAGCCCGCCCAGCTGCTTCACCGCGGTGTCGACGATGCGCTCGCCGAAGTCCTTGGCGGTCACGTCGCCGTTGCACGCCACCGCGCGGCCGCCCATCTTCTCGATGAGGCCGATCGTCTCCTTGGCCGGCGCGTCGTCGAGGTCGTTCACCACCACCGCGGCGCCGTCACGCGCCAGCCGCAGCGCGACCTGCTGGCCGATGCCGCGCCCCGAGCCGGTCACGATCGCCACCTTGCCGTCGAGCTGTCCCATGTCCGCCACCTCCTGGAGTCGCGCTCGCTTCCCGAGCCCACTCGCGACGCGGCCCGGAGTATACACGATCGGACCCGGGCCACGCGGAGCCGGCGGTGATACAATCCGCGACCATGCGCGACCTGGTGATCGGCCGTCTTCGAATCGGTGCGGCGGTCGAGACCGCCGGGCCGACGCGGCCCACGTGGCTGTTCCCGGCCGCCACCGCGGAAGGGCTGGAGCGCCATCGCGCCTGGCTGGCTCCCCACTTCCTCGACCTGGCGGGCCGCCTGCTCCAGAGCGTGCACACCTTCGTGGTGAGGACGCCGGACCTGACCCTGCTGGTCGACACCTGCATCGGCAACGACAAGGACCGAGGCGGCCGGCGGCCGTTCCACATGCTGCGCACCGGCTTCCTCGACACGCTGCGCGCGGCCGGCGTCGCGCCGGAGGCGGTCGACGTGGTCATCTGCACCCACCTGCACGTCGACCACGTCGGCTGGAACACCCGCCTCGCCGACGGCCGATGGGTGCCGACGTTCCCGCGCGCCCGCTATCTCTTCGCGCGGCGGGAATGGGAGCACTGGTCCTCGGAGGACGACGAGGGCACGCGACGGATCATGGCCGACAGCGTCGCTCCGGTGCTCGACGCCGGCCTCGCCGACCTGGTCTCGATGGACCACCGCATCTCCGACGAGATCTGGCTCGAGCCGACGCCGGGTCACACCCCGGGACACGTGAGCGTGCGCCTGGCCTCGGGCGGCGATGACGCCGTCATCACCGGCGACCTCATGCACCACCCGGTCCAGATCGCGGAGCCGACCTGGCAGACCACCTTCGACAGCGACCCGGACGAGGCGATCAAGACCCGGCGCGGGTTCTGCGAGCGCTACGGCGATCGTCCGGTCACCGTGCTCGGCACCCACTTCCACGATCCGACCGCGGGGCGCATCGTGAGCGCGGGGGGCGGCTTCCGCTTCGCGGTGGACGGCACGCGGTAGCCGGTCCGCGAGCCGCCGACGCCCTTGACAAGCCCCCGGCGACCGGCGTAGTAAGGCAACGTTTCAAGTTCGAACTATGCCCACCCACTACCGGGGCAGCCCGCAGGAGCGACAGGCGCTCGACGCCTACATCAAGCTGATGCGCGCGGCCGAGTCGGTGACGGCCCGGCTGGAGCCGCTGATGCGGGCGGCCGATCTCACCGTCGGGCAGTTCGGCGCGCTCGAAGCCCTCTTCCATCTGGGGCCGCTGTGCCAGCGCGATCTCGGCCGGAAGCTGCTGCGCAGCGGCGGCAACACCACCGTGGTGGTCGGCAACCTGGCCCGGCGCGGGCTCGTGCGTCGGACACGGCGGCCCGACGACCGGCGGTACATCACGGTCACGCTCACCGACAAGGGCCGCCGCCTGATCGGCGGGATCTTCCCCCGCCACGCGCAGCACGTCGTGCGCGAGATGCGCGCGCTCTCCCCGGAGGAACAGGCCACGCTCGGCCGGCTGTGCCGAGAGGTCGGCCGGGGCCGCCGGGACCGGAGCGGAAAGGAGACCGACCATGGCGTCACAGCCCACTCGCTTCGGCTCGCTCCAGCACTTTGAGAAGGGCGGGGTCGAGGTCATCAAGGACGATCCACGGAACTACGTCTTTTCCAACGTGTTCGAGGTGGCCTCGAAGGCCCGGCCCTACGAGAAGGTCGCGGTCGGCAAGAACATCGAATACGTCATCGAGGCGATCCGGGCCGAGGGCACCTCGGGCTGGCGGGTCGCGGCCCAGGACGAGTTCGCGCTCGTGATGGACGGCGAGGTCGAGGTGCGGCTGGTCAAGCCCGACGACGCCTCCGTCGTCCCGGCCGGGAGCCAGGGCTCGATCCCGCTCGCGGGCGACCCCAGGGGCAAGAAGATGGGACGGGTCAAGGCCCGCCGCGGCCACATGACGCTACTGCCCGCGGGCGCCGCCTACCAGTTCCACGCCGGCCACCCGAGCGTGATCCTGCTGCAGACGCTGGCGGGACGCGACACGGTCGAGCGCTGGGCCCAGATCTGCCAGACCACGCCCCGGCCCCAGGCCTGAGGGAGGAGAACGCCATGGCCGCCGATACGCTCCTCGAGCTGGGAAGCATCGAGCCCAACCGGCACGGCTACCGGGACTTCACCCTGGGCAAGTTCTCGTTCAGCCGCGACGAGTACTTCGTGCACATGCGCTGGCCCAACGGCACCCACCTGCTGGCGGTGGATGCGTTCCTCCGCGCCATCCAGCGCGACGTCGCCTGGGGATTCTTCTACGGCATCGTGAACTTCGACACCGTCATCGGGACGGTGAACCACTACGGCACCGTGGACCTCTTCGCGGGCCGCTTCAACGCCCAGTACCGGCAGGCCGGGCTCGACTACTCGGAGAACTTCAAGACCGACGTGATCAGCCGCCTGTTCGAGGCGGTGCTGGCCGACTGGACGAACGCCACCTTCGATCCGTTCGCCTCGCCCGAGGAGACGGGGAGCGCCTTCGGGCCCAAGAACGGCAGCAACAAGGAGGCGATCACGCGGCACCGCGTCACCGCCAAGCGCATGATCGGCGCGCCCGACGACGAGCCGGTGCGCACCGACGACAACGGCTTCCCGATCAACCGCCACTTCCTCGACGTGCCGCAGGACGCGCCCGAGGTGCACGCCGAGCCCGGCTTCGAGCACGAGGTGGTGTCGGTGAACCTCTTCGCGTATCTGTCGCGGTCCGACGTGACCTGGAACCCGTCGGTGGTCTCGGTGTGCAAGAACAGCCTCTACTGCCCGACCACCGAGGAGTACATCCTGCCGATCATCCACGGCAACGACCGCGTGGAGTGGTTCGTGCAGCTCACCGACGAGATCCAGTGGGAGGTGGAGGACCGCGACACCGGCGTGGTGCGCGCGCGCGTCACCATGAAGGCGGGCGACGTGGCCGCCATGCCCGCCGACATTCGGCACCGCGGCTTCTCGCCCAAGCGCTCGATGCTCCTGGTGTGGGAGAACGCCTCGCCGGAGCTGCCCGCCCTCTACGCCGCCGGCAAGATGCCGCCGGCGCCCGTGCAGTTCTAAGCCCGGCGCGGCGGCGCGTGTCGGAGCGGTGCCGCCGCGTGGCGCGGGACCGCGTCCGCGCGATCCCTGACCGTGGTCAGGGGGCGAGCGCGGCCTTCGCCTCCGCGACGAGCCGGGTGATCGCGCGCTTGTCGAAGGCGTCCCACTCCCGGGTGCGGCCCAGCCGGACCACCACCAGGCGCGCGGACGGCACGATCACCAGCCGCTGGCCCTGGGTGCCGGCCGCGTAGAAGGCGTCGGGCGGCATGCCGTCGAGGATGCGGCGGATGCCGCCATCGCTCGCGCCGCGGTTGGTGAAGAAGCCGGCCGCGTAGCCGTCGCGCGATCCCGGCGTCCACTTCGCCGACCACTCGACCCAGCCCTCGGGCAGGATCCGCGCGTCCCCGACGACGCCGTCGCGCAGATAGAGCAGGCCGAGGCGCGCCCAGTCCCGGCCGGTGGCGTAGCCGTACGTGGAGCCGACCGGCGTGCCGGCCATATCGAACTCGAGCGTCACCCCCCGCATGCCGAGCGGGCCGAACAGCTCACGGCCCGCGAAGCGCAGGACGTCCTCGGGGCGGCCGCCGACCGCGTCGCGGACGATGCGGGACAGGATCAGCGTGCTGAGGTTGCTGTAGTGATACCGGCGGCCGGGCCGCGCCACCAGCGTGAACCGCTCCGCGTAGGCGGCCATGTCGGGCTCGGTGTAGAGCATGCGCGAGGACGGATCGAAGCCGTTGTTGATGTCGTCGAGCGCCAGGCCGCTCGTCATGCGCAGCAACTGCTCGACCGTGATCGCGTGGCGCGGGTCGGCCGGATCGCGCCACGCCGGGACCGGCGCCGGGCCGGTGAGCGACAGGCGGCCCCGCCGCACCAGGATGCCGACCAGCGCATTCATCACCGACTTGGTCATCGACCATCCGAGCAACGGCGTGTCGATGCCGTAGCCCGCCGCGTAGCGCTCCGCCACGATCCGGTCGGCGTGCACCACCACCACCGCCCGGGTGCCCTGGACGTGGCCGTCCGGCGGATCCGCGAAGGCCCGATCGAGCGCGCGCCGCAGCCGGTCGTCGGCGGGCTCCACCACGCCCGGGCCGGCGATCGCGCCGAGGCGGGGCTCGATGTCGGGGGCCACGGGCGCCGCCGGGGCCGCGGCGGCGTCGGCGTAGCCCGGGAACACCAGCGTGCACCCGATCCCCGGGCGGTACACGGCTCGGCTCGTGAAGAGCCCGGCCACCGACGCGCTGACTTCCCGGCGGGTCCGGTCCACGTGGGGCCGCAGCAGGGGCAAGAGGCTACGGATCCCCGGCATGCCGGGCAGCATCTCGGCGGCGACCTGGTCGGGATCGAGGCCCGAGACGAACGCGTCCGAGCAGAGCGTGTGGCTCACCAGCCCGGTCGCCACGCGGAGGGCGCGGTCCGGCCGCCGCCAGAAGCTCAGCGTGGTCGCGGCGGCCGCCGCGAGGACCAGCGCGACCAGAAGTAGGCGGCGGGGACTCGTGGCCTAGCTGCGTCCCGGCGCGCCGCTCGTCCGGAGCAGGTCGTCGTAGAAGTCAGCCAGGGTATCGAGCACCGGCGCCGCGGCGCCGGAGAAGGAGGAGCCGTGCATCACCGCGAGCGTGCGCGGCTCGAGCCGCGCGAGGCGCCGGATGGTGGCGCCGGTCTGCGGCGTCACCGCGGTGTAGTGGAAGTGGTGCTCGGCGGTCATCGCCGGCTCCAGGATGTCGGCGTCGGTGAGCGCGGGCGGGTTCCCGACGTGAGTGAACAGATCGCTCGTGAACAGGGTGCCGGTCGTCTCCTCGTGGAGCAGGCCCGCGTCCCAGCAGTGGGGCACGTGCGGCGTGTCGAGGCGCCGCACCCGGCGGCCGCCCAGGTCGAGGACCTCGCCGTCGGCCAGGGCCCGCGGCGGGCGCGGAGCCTGATCGTTCAGCCAGATCGCGCAGCCGATGGCCCCGTGGGTGACGGTGGCCCCGGGCGCCGCCGCGAGCCATTCGTCGAGGGCGCCGCACTCGTCGGCCTCGATGTGGCTGAAGGCGATCCAGCGCAGCCGGCGGAGGTCCATGATCGTCGCCACGGCCTGCGACACCGACGGGAACAGGGACCGCTGGCCGCAGTGGAAGAGCAGGGGCTCCTCGGCGTCGACCAGGAACTGGTTGAACGTGAAGCCCCTGGGTCCCACCGCGGGCAGGAACGTCGACACCCGGTAGATCCGCTCCGCGATCTCGTCGACTCTGGTCTCCATGGGTATCGCTTGCCGATTATAATCACGCCCATGCGCTTCGGAACCTTCTTCTTCCTTCAGGCCGCGCCCGGGCTCACCCACGCCGACGTCGTCCACCGCGAGCTCGAGCAGATGGAGTGGACGGAGGAGCTGGGCTTCGATCAGATCTGGCTCACCGAGCACCACTTCATCGACTACGGTCTGGCGGTGGATCCGGCGAGCCTGGCCGCCACCGCGGCCGCCCGCACGCGCCGGGTACGTATCGGCCTGGCCGCCGCGATCCTGCCGTTCCATCACCCGCTGCGGCTGGCCGAGCAGCTCGCCCTGATCGACATCATCTCGAAGGGCCGGCTCGACGTCGGGGTCGGGCGCGGCAACCGGCCGGCCGAGTTTCGCGGCTACCACGTGCCCCAGCAGGAGAACCGGGAGCGCTTCGACGAGGCGGTCGACGTCATGCTCCGGGCCTGGACCGAGGAGCGCTTCTCCCACGAGGGGCGCTTCTTCACCATCGGCGAGGCGCGGCTGATCCCCAAGCCCTGGCAGCGGCCGCACCCGCCCATCTATCAGGTGTGCGGCAGCGACGACGGCATCGAGTCCTCGGCGGCCCGCGGCTGGCCCATGCTGAACTCGCTGCTCACCGGCCCGGTGGACCAGCTGGTCAAGCGCCGCGACAGCTACCTCACCGCGCTGCGCAAGCACGGCCGCACCGAGGCCGAGATCGCGGGGCTGATGGCCGACTGGGGCGTCTCGCGCCAGATCTACGTGGCCGACACCGACGCGCAGGCGCTGGCCGAGGCCAAGGACGCCGAGATGTGGTACCAGGACTCGCTGCGCCGCTTCCAGGTGCCCGAGCGCATCGAGGACGCGCACCCGAGCCTGCAGCCCGGGTTCCGGGCCGCCGCCGAGCGGTTCCGGAAGGTCACGTGGGAGGGTCTGGTGGCCGAGACGCTGGCCTTCGGCTCGCCCGACACGGTGGCCCGGCACATCCAGGCCATGCGCGACATGGGCGTGGGCCACATGCTCTGCTGGATGAACTTCGGCGGGCTGCCGCAGGCCCGCATCCGTCGCTCCATGGAGCTGTTCGCGCGCGAGGTCATGCCCCGCTTCCGGGACTGACCGCCGGGGCTATACTGGGGCCGGCATGGCATACAACGCGTGGTTCTCCTGCATCAACGGCTGCCCCGGCGAGTTCGACCTGCGCGAGGTCATCTACCGATGCCCGACCTGCGGCGACCTGCTCGAGGTGCAGCACGACGTGGACGCGCTGCGCGCGCGCTCGGCCGCGGCGTGGATCCAGCTCTTCGACGACCGCTACCGGCGCAACATCTATCCCTACGGCTCCGGCGTCTGGGGCAAGAAGGAATGGGTCGTGCCGTTCATCGACAACCAGAACATCGTGTCGATGTACGAGGGCAACTCGAACCTCCTGTGGGCAGACCGCTACGGCAAGCAGCTGCGCGTCGAGGATCTCTGGATCAAGCAGTGCGGCAACTCCCACACCGGGTCTTTCAAGGACCTGGGCATGACGGTGCTGGTCTCGGTGGTGAAGGAGATGATGGTGAGCGGCGCGCCGATCGACGCGGTGGCGTGCGCCTCCACCGGCGACACCTCCGCCGCCCTCGGCGCCTACTGCGCGGCCGCCGGCATCCCCGCGGTCGTGCTCCTGCCCAAGGACCGGGTGTCGATCGCCCAGCTCGTGCAACCCCTCGCCAACGGGGCGCTCGTCCTTTCGCTCGACACCGACTTCGACGGCTGCATGGCCATCGTGCAGGAGATCACCAAGGAGAAGCGGATCTACCTGGCCAACTCGATGAACAGCCTGCGCATCGAGGGGCAGAAGACGGTGGCCATCGAGATCGTGCAGCAGTTCGACTGGGAGGTGCCGGACTGGATCGTGATCCCGGGCGGCAACCTCGGCAACGTGCACGCCCTCGGGCAGGGCTTCATCATGATGCAGGACCTCGGGCTCGTGAACCGGCTCCCCCGGATCTGCCTGGCCCAGGCCGAGCGGGCCAACCCGCTCTACCGCTCGTTCCAGGACGACTTCAAGCACTTCGAGCCGGTCACCGCGCAGCCGACCCTGGCCACCGCGATCCAGATCGGCAACCCGGTGTCGGTCAAGCGCGCGATTCGTACGCTGCAACGCTTCAACGGCGTCGTCGAGCAGGCCAGCGAGCAGGAGCTGGCCGACGAGGCGGCCCGCGCCGACCGTACCGGCATGTTCAACTGCCCCCACACCGGCGTGGCGCTGGCCGCGCTGCGCAAGCTGGTGGACCGCAAGGTCGTCCGCTCGAGCGAACGGGTGGTGGTGCTCTCGACCGCGAATGGACTCAAGTTCGCCGACCAGAAGGCGGCCTATCACATGGGAACCCTCGAAGGCATCAAGCCCGCCCATCGCAACAAGCCCGTCGAGCTGCCCGCGGACGCCAAGCGCGTGGCGCGGGCCATCGCGCGCCACGTCGAGAAGGCGCGCGCGCTCCTGAGCTGATGGCCGCGCCTCTCGAGCCCGAGCGGCCCGGGTCGGCGGATCCGGCGCGCAAGCCGGTCGGCCCCAGCACGCTGGCGGTGCACGGGGGCGAGGTGCGGCCCAAGCCGGCCCACGCCCTCGCCACCCCGATCGTGCAGACCGCGACCTACACCTTCGCCAACACCCAGGAGCTGAAGGACCACTTCGACGGCAAGATCGAGCGCGTCGAGTACGGGCGCTACGGCAATCCCACCCAGCGCATCGCCGAGGCGAAGCTGGCCGCGCTCGAACGGGCGGGGGACTGCCTGCTCTTCGCCAGCGGCATGGGCGCGATGACCACCGCGCTGTTCGCGATGCTGTCGCGCGGCACCCACGTGGTGGTCACCGACGACAGCTACCGGCGCACCCGCCAGTTCCTCAACCAGACGCTGTCGCGCTACGGCATCGAGGTCTCCACGGTGCCCGCGGGCGACTACGAGGCGCTCGAGGACGCGATCAAGCCCACCACCCGCGTGCTCGTGAGCGAGTCGCCGACCAATCCCTACAACCGCATCCTCGACCTGGAGCGCTTCGCGGCCATC
Organism: Candidatus Methylomirabilota bacterium; assembly: GCA_035315345.1. NCBI lineage: Bacteria > Methylomirabilota (SeqCode) > Candidatus Methylomirabilota bacterium. The sequence goes on along the minus strand of DATFYA010000105.1, from coordinate 123,575 downwards.
GGCCGGAGCCACCGGGTGAAGACGGTGATCGACGCCACCTTCGCGACGCCCTACAACCAGCGGCCGCTCGAGTGGGGCGTGGACGTGGTGGTGCACTCCGCCACCAAGTACCTGGGCGGCCACAACGACCTGCTGGCCGGCGCGGTGCTGGGCTCGGCCGAGCTGGTGGCCGGTATCCGCGGGCTGCAGGGCATCACCGGGGCGACCGTCGATCCGTTTGCCGCCTACCTGCTGGTGCGCGGGCTCAAGACCTTCGCGCTGCGCATGGAGCGCCAGAACGCCAACGCGCAGGCGGTGGCCGAGTTCCTGGTCGGCCACCCGCGGATCGCCGCGGTGCACTACGCGGGCCTGCCGGGCCACCCGGAGCACGCCATCGCGCGCAAGCAGATGCGCGGCTTCGGCGGCGTGGTGTCCTTCGAAATCGCGGGGGATCTGGACGCGGCGTCGCGCGTGGTGGACGCGTGCACGATTCCGTACATCGCGGCCTCGCTGGGCGGGGTGGAGACCCTCATCGAGCAGCCGGCGATCATGAGCTTCTACGAGCTCACGAGCGAGGAGCGCCTCGAGATCGGGATCAAGGACAACCTGATCCGCTACGCGGTGGGCATCGAGGACGCCGACGACCTCATCGCCGACCTCGCCCAGGCCCTCGACCGCGCCTTCTGACGGGGTCAGGTCTTGCAATACGACATTTTCTGGCCTCGCGGCGTCTCACTGCGCCGGCAAAATGTCGTATTGCAAGACCTGACCCCAGCTTGTCGTCGGGGGGGCGGGTGTGGTATACATCCGCCACCTTTGAGGTCACCGCTGGTTTCTCCGAGGAGCTCCTCATGAAGCGATGCGCCCCACTGGCTGTCCTCGTCCTGGCAACCCTGATGCTGGCCGCGATTCCCGTCGCGGTGTCCGCGCAGGCCAAGGACACCCTGGTCGTCGGCCTGGTCTCCCACGCCCCCACGCTCGACCCCCACATGCACTTCGAGCGCGTCGGCATCCTGGTCAACATCAACATGTTCGACTCGCTCCTACACCGGAGCACCAAGCTCGAGTTCGAGCCGTCGCTGGCCACCTCGTGGAAGGCGCTCTCGGACACCCAGTGGGAGTTCAAGATCCGCAAGGGCGTGCGCTTCCACAACGGGGAGATCATGACCCCGGCGGACGTGAAGTACTCCTTCGACCGGGTCATCGACCCGGCCAAGAAGTCGCCCCAGTACGGCAACGTCCGCGCGATCAAGGAAGTGCGCGTGATCGACGCGGAGACGGTGCACATCATCACCGACAAGCCGTTCCCGCTCCTGCTGGAGCGGCTGGTGTTCTTCCCCATCGTCAACAAGAAGCACGTGGAGGCGGTGGGCGACCAGGCCTTCGGGACGACCTCCCCGGTCGGCACCGGCCCCTGGAAGTTCGTGGAGTGGAAGCGGGATCAACTGATTCGCCTCGAGGCGTTCGATCAGCACTGGCGCGGCAAACCCCCGTTCAAGCATCTGATCTTTCGCGCCATCCCCGAGAACGCGACCCAGGTGGCCGAGATCAAGACCGGCGGCGTCGACATCATCCGCAACGTCTCGGCGGACATCGTGCCCGAGCTGAAGAACCACCCCCAGGCCTACATCTCCTCCACCCCTATCCTGCGCGTGCACTACGTGAACATGGACATGCGCACCGCGCCATTCGACAAGAAGGCGGCGCGCCAGGCCGCCAACTATGCGATCGACAAGACCACCGTCATCCAGAAGCTGATGGCCGGGCTCGGCACCCAGGTGGCCACCGTCGTGCAGCCGCTGGCCTTCGGGTTCGATCCCGAGGTGAAGCCGTATCCGTACGATCCGAAGAAGGCCAAGGAATTGCTCACCCAGGCCGGCTACCCGAACGGGGTCGACATCACGCTGCACAGCGCCTCGGTCGCGGACCGTCCGTCGTTCGAGGCCATGGCCCAGATGCTCACCGAGGTCGGCATCCGCACGACCCCGCGCGCGTGGGATCCGGGCCCGGCGTGGAACAAGTTCTTCCAGACCGAAGGCAAGGCCACCAACGGCCTCTACGGCACCTGGGGCAACTACTCGGTCTTCGACGCCGACGCGGTGCTGCACCCGCTCTATCACACCGAGCAGGGCGGTTGGATCGGCAAGTGGTACACCCGCGTGGAGGGCCTGGACCGGCTCATCGACGAGGCGCGCTCGAGCGTGGACCAGCCCAAGCGCAAGCGGATCTACTCGCAGATCCAGCAGCTGATCCGCGAGGAGGCGCCGACCATCTTCCTGTGGACGCAGTACGACACGCTCGGCATCTCCAAGAAGGTGCAGTACGCGGCCCGGCCGGACGAGTGGCTCTGGCTCTACGACGCCAAGCCCGCGGCCCGCTGACGCGGGAGGACCCGCGCGCGTTGATCGCGTGAGGCCCCGGGCGTGCTGAGCCTGCTGACGCGCCGGCTCATCCGCCTGGTGGTCGTGCTGGTGGGCGTGTCGGTCGTCACCTTCTCGATCCTGCAGGTGAGCGGCGACCCGGTGTCGCTCATGATGCCGGAGGCCCCCGAGTCTGACCGGGCGGTGCTCCGGCAGGCCATGGGCTTCAACGATCCGCTGCCCGTGCAGTTCGCGCGCTTCGTGCGCAACATCGCGCGCGGCGACTTCGGCCAGTCGTTCTTCCACCGCGAGCCGGCCCTGCCGCTGGTGATGCAGCGGATGCCCACCACGCTGCTGCTGACCGTGCTGGCCATGGCCCTGTCGCTCGGCCTGGCCCTGCCGATCGGCATCGTGAGCGCGGTCCGCCGCAACTCGGTCGTCGATCACGGGGCCACGCTGCTCGTGTTCCTCGGCACGTCCATGCCCGTGTTCTGGACCGGCATCATGCTGATCCTGCTCTTCGCGGTCCAGCTTCGCTGGCTGCCGGTCTCGGGCTGGGAGAGCTGGGCCGCGCTCGTGCTGCCCGCCGCGACCCTCGCCACCTTCTCCACCCCGCTGCTCCTCCGCATCGTCCGCTCGAGCATGCTCGAGGTCATCAACCTGGACTACGTGCGGACCGCGCGGGCCAAGGGCGTCTCGGAGTGGCTCGTGATCTGCCGCCACGCGCTCACCAACGCGGCCCTGCCGCTGGTGACGGTGGCCGGGCTGCAGTTCGGCCTGCTGCTGGGCGGCGCGGTGATCACCGAGACGGTGTTCGCGGTGCCCGGCGTGGGCCGGCTGATCGTCGGCGCGATCCGCCAGCTCGACTTTCCCATCGTGCAGGCCGGCGTGTTCCTGCTCGCCCTCATCATCGTGCTCGTCAACTTCGTGGTGGACGTGCTGTACATCTACCTCAACCCGCAGATCCGGGTGCGCTGAGGCCCGCGGTGGCCATCCGAACGCTCGCCTCGCCGCTGGACGCCCGCGACCGGGCCGAACGGGCGACGGAGCGGTCCCGGGTCTGGCGCAAGTTCGCGCGCAACCCGGCCGCCATCGCGGGCGCGCTGGTGCTCGTGGTGGTGGTGGGCGCGGCCATCTTCGCCCCCTACGTGGCCCCCCAGGACCCGGCCCGCCAGAGCCTGATCCGGCGCTTCACCCCGCCGGTGTGGGCGCCGGCCGGCAACGCCGCCTATCCGCTCGGCACCGATCAGGTCGGCCGCGACATCCTGAGCCGCATCGTCTACGGGGCCCGCGTGTCGCTGATAGTCGGCATCGCGGCGGTGCTGGTGAGCCTCACCGTCGGGGTGACCCTCGGTCTGCTGAGCGGCTTCCTGCAGGGGCGAGTCGACACGGCCATCATGACGGTGGTGGACGTGACGCTGTCGTTTCCCCAGCTGCTGCTCGCCCTGGCCTTCGTGGCCGCGCTCGGCCCCAGCCTGGCGACCATCATCGTGGTCCTCGGGCTCACCGGCTGGGAGCGCTACACCCGCGTGGTGCGGGCGGAAGTGCTCGCCCTCCGCGAGAAGGACTTCGTGGAGGCCGCGCGGGCGATCGGCGCGAGCCCCGTCCGGACCTTGCTCCGGCACCTCCTCCCGAACACGTTCTCCTCGATCATCGTCATGTCCACCCTGCAGGTCGCGCAGGCCATCCTGCAGGAGGCCGCGCTCTCGTTCCTCGGGGTAGGGACCGGGAACGTCTACCCCACCTGGGGACAGATGATCGCCCTCGGCCGCGATTTCGTGAGCGTGGCCTGGTGGCTGCCGACCTTCCCCGGCCTGGCCATCCTGCTGACCGTGCTGGCCATCAACCTGGTCGGTGACCGGCTCCGGGACGCGCTCGATCCCCGCGTGACCTGAAAATTCAGTTGCAAAGCGCCCGGCAACGGGGGCACACTCCCGCAACGTCCCGATTCCCCGTCCGCTGTCCCGCGGACCCCGGGAGCAAGCCTGACGTGATCCGACGCGTGTCCAACAGGAGGAGTCCCGACCCCATGCAGTGATCTCATGTAACGACCTATCTTGCCCGCACGGCGACACCCGGTCGCCGGAAGGAGTCATGCCGATGAATCGCCGACCCTTCCCGCTCGCCCTGATCGCTCTGATCGTCTCGCTCGTTCTCGTGTCCGGCACGGCGCTGGCCCAGACGCCAAAGCGCGGGGGCACGCTCCGGGTCAGCTACGGCAACGAGATCTCCAACCTCGATTTCCACACCGCCCCCGGCTACGAGATGATGTGGGTCGCCATGAACGTCGGGTGCGGCCTCGTCAACATCACTCCCGACGGCAAGTTCGTGGGTGACGCGGCGGAGTCCTGGCAAGTCTCCTCGGACTACCTGACCTACACCTTCAAGCTCCGGCCCAGCGTCCTGTTCCACGACGGCACCCCGGTGGACGCGGCGGCGGTGAAGTTCAGCATCGACCGGCTGAAGGATCCGGCCACCAAGTCGGGGATGCGGGCGTTCTACGATCCGGTGCACTCGGTGGAGGTGCTGGACCCGCGGACCGTCCAGGTGCGCCTGAAGCAGCCGTACGCTTTCTTCCTGCACATGCTCGCGGCCTACCGGACCGGGCTGGTTCTCTACTCGCCGACCGCGACGGCCAAGTTCAGCCTCGAGGACCGCAAGCAGGGCAAGCCGGGCGCGGTGGTGGGCTGCGGCCCCTTCCGCCTGGTCGAGTGGGTGAAGGGCAACCACCTGGTGATGGAGCGCTTCGACAAGTACTTCGTCTCCGGCCTGCCGTATCTCGATCGCGTCGTGATCCGGACCATCAAGGACCCGGTGACCGAGATGGCCGCGTTCAAGGCGGGGGAGATCGACTTCATCGCGTCGTTCTCGCCCGAGCACGTCGACACCCTCAAGGCCCAGAGCCCGAACGCGGTGGTCATGACCGGCAAGGAGACCACCCCGATGCTGGCCGCGATGAAGGTGACGGTGCCCAAGGACGGCAAGCCCATGTCCGCGGAGCGGGCGCCCCATCCGATCTTCGGCGACCTGCGCGTCCGCAAGGCAATCGGCTGCTACGGCATCGACCGGCAGGAGATCGTGAAGATCGCGTTCAAGGGCAAGGCCACTCCGTGGGTGGGGATGAATCCGCCCGGGACGCTCGACACCGTGGACGTCAACTCGATGTGCCCCTACGACCCCGCCAAGGCCAAGGCCATGCTGGCCGAGGCCGGCTACGGCCCGTCGAAGCCGCTGACCTTCGAGCTGATGGCCGACACCGAGAAGTCGGTGTTCAACGTCATCGCCACCGTGATCAAGGAGCAGATGACGCGCATCGGGGTGACCGCCAACATCCGCCTGGTCGACAAGGTCAGCTGGATGAACAGCACCCTGCAGGACGGCCCGTGGGACATGTACGTGGAGGACCTGCTCTCGCTGATCACGCTCGACAGCAACGGCTACCTGTCGAACAGCACCTCGACCTGGAGCCATCCGCGCCACAACGACAAGCGGGTGGACGAGCTCTACGCGAAGTACGCGCGGGAGATGGACGCGGGCAAGCGCAAGGCGATCGCCAAGGAGATCCAGGAGTTCTTCGTCGAGAACATGTACTGGAACAACATCTCCGGCTCGCCGTTCTACATGGTGGCCCAGCCGTGGATGAAGGGCTACACCTACAACGCGGAGTTCGAAGTGCACTACGACACCGTCTGGCTGGACAAGTAGGCGCGCCCCCGCCGGGGCCACGATGCGCGTCTATCTCCTCAAGCGGCTGATCCAGATCGTGCCGACGGTCGTCATGATCACCTTCGTGGTGTTCCTGATGATGCAGTCGATCCCCGGCGATCCGGTGGTGGCCCTCCTGGGCGACGCCTATACCGAGGAGGACGCGGTGAAGATTCGTGAGGCCTACGGGCTGGATCAGCCGGTCCTGGTCCAGTACTTCATCTGGCTCGGCAAGCTCGCGCGCGGGGACTGGGGCATCTCCATCCTGACGGGCCGGCCGGTGCTCCAGGACGTGCTGGTGCGCCTGCCGGTGACCCTCGAGCTCATCGTGCTGTCCATGGCCGTCGCGCTGCTGATCGCGATCCCCGCCGCGATCATCGGCGCGCTGCGCCAGAACACGTGGGCTGACTACACCGCGACCTCGGTGGCCATGATCGGGGTGTCGATCCCCGAGTTCTTCGTGGGGGTGCTCCTGCTGCTCGCCTTCTCGGTGGGGCTGCACGGGGTCCTGCCCAGCTCGGGCTGGGTCTACCTGCCCGGCACGTGTCCGAACATGGTCTGCGGGGTCAGCTTCTGGGGGAACATGCAGCACGTCCTGATGCCGGCCATCGCGCTGGGGATCGGGCGGGCCGCGATCCTCACCCGGCTCCTCCGGGCGAGCATGCTCGAGGTCATCCGCACCGAGTACGTGACCACCGCCCGGGCCAAGGGACTGAGCGAGGGCCCGGTCATCCTGAAGCACGCGTTCAAGAACGCCTTGATCCCGACGGTGACCGTCATGGGGCTGCAGGTCGGCTTCCTCATCGGCGGGGCGATCGTGGTGGAGACGCTCTTCGCGATGCCCGGTCTCGGCACCTTCGGCATCGACGCGATCATCGCGCGCGACTACCAGCAGGTGCAGGGCTTCGCGCTCATCACCGCGCTGGCCTTCGTGATCATCAACCTGCTCGTCGACATCACCTATACGTTCCTGGATCCGCGGATCCGGTACGCGTGAGGAGCCCATGGCCAACGGCGGCGACTCGATCCAGGTGGACGTGAGCCAACCGAGTATCGGCGACGGCGCCCTCGGCGCGGCCGGGCTGGCCGTCGATCTCGTGGCGGCCCGGCGTGGTGAGTCGCCGCTGGTCCAGGCGATGCGGCGGCTCGGCAAGAGCACCACCGCGCTGGCCGGTCTCGTCATCGTGGCCATCCTGGTCCTGGTCGCCATCTTCGCGGACGTCCTGGCGCCGGACAGCCCGATCGCCAGCGACCAGACCCAGACCTTCGCATCCCCGAGCGCGGACCACCCGCTCGGGACCGACCAGCTCGGCCGCGACATGCTGAGCCGGGTGATCCACGGCGCGCGCGTCTCGCTGGCGGTGGGCGTGTCCTCGGTGGTGTTCGCGCTGTTCCTGGGGGTGCCGCTCGGGATGATCGCCGGCTACTACGGCGGCCGGCTCGACTCGGTGATCATGCGCCTGATGGACCTGGTCCTCGCGTTCCCGGTCTACCTCCTCGCGATCATCCTGATGATCATGTTCACCCCGACCGCGGGACCGATCGGGACGATCAAGGTGGTGGCGGCCATCGCCATCGTGCGCATTCCGATCTACGCCCGGCTGGTGCGGGGCAGCGTGCTCTCGATCAAGGAGAAGGAGTACATCGAGGCCTGCCGCGCCCTCGGGGTGCGGGACCCCTCGATCTTCATCCACCACGTGCTGCCCAACTGCCTGGCCCCCATCATCGTGACCACCACGCTCGGCATCGCCACCGCGATCATCGTGGAGGCCACGCTGTCCTTCCTCGGGCTGGGCACGCAGCCGCCGACGCCCTCGTGGGGCTGGGACCTGAAGGCCAACGTCGCCTTCATCCAGGCCAACCCGTGGCTCTCGCTCTTCCCGGGCCTGGCCATCTTCGTCACCGTCCTCGGCTTCAACCTCTTCGGCGACGGCCTCCGCGACGCCCTCGACCCCCGCCTGAAGTAATCCGGACCCCAGCGCCCGGACTCACGCCGCCGCGCCGCGCGTTGGCGATCACCGAGGCCGACGGTGCCGGCCTCCTGGCGAGCGACCGGCGAGCGGCGGGACGGGCGGCCCCCGGCGGGGGGTGGCCGGGTCACCCGTTCCCGGCGACGCAAGCACGAAGCCTCACGTCGCTAGACTGGGAACTGCGGCCCGCAAAAAACGAGCAAGCCGGTCGTGGTGAGAGGCCACCCCCGCCGGGGGCCGCCCGTCCCGCCACTCGGCCGCCTCACGCGTCGTCGGTACGGTGGCCTCAACCGCCGAGACGGTCGACCAGCGCACGAGCCCACGCCATCCGCGCGGGGTCCATCACGAGCTTCCCGGCAAACGGCTCCCCGAACGGCCGCGTGGCGTCGATGCCGAGCTTGGCGGTCACCCCGCGCTCGTCCGCGCTGGGATCGAGCAGCGCCCCCAGGCTGCCGCCGATGGTGACGAGATCGCGGTCGGCCTGCATGCGAGTGGCCACCGCCCACATCACGTCGGACTCGTCGAAGACGTCGATGTCGTCGTCCACCACGATCACCAGCTTGAGGTAGTGATCGACGCCGAGCACGATCGGGATCACGTGCTTGGCCTCGCCGGGGCGGCCCTGCTTGATGGCCACGTAGGCGCTGAACGACGACGTGCCGGACAGCGGCACGTGCACGCCCGCCACGTTGGGGATCACGCGCTGGAGCGCGTTCCAGATCTCCGCCTCGCGCACGAGGCCGAGGGTCGTGATGTGGTCGCCGGCGCGGCCGGAGCCGATCGACTGAAACCACGGCGCGGCTCGCATCGAGATTGCCTTGGCCTGGAACACGTGCTCGGTGGAGCGACGCGAGAAGTAGCCGGTGAACTCCCCGAACGGCCCTTCCGGCTCGCGCACCCCGGGCAGGATCTCGCCCTCGATCACGATCTCGGCGGCGGCCGGCACGGTGAGGTCGATGGTGGCGCACGCCGCGACGTCCAGCGACTCGCCGAAGAGCCCGCCCACTACCTCGAACTTGCCCACCTCGGCGGGCGGGTAGGCGAGCGAGCCCATCGAGACCAGCGGGTGCAGGCCGAGCGCGATCGCGCACGGCAGCGCCTCACCTCGGGCCTCCGCGCGGCGCTGGTACTCGAACATGCGCCGCCGGGAATGGAGGCTCACCCCCATCCGGTCTGCGCCCTTGAGCTGGAACCGGTGGTAGCCTTCCGTCTCCACGCCGGTCTCCGGATCGCGCGCCACCAGCATGCCGGCGGTCAGGTAGCGCCCCGCGTCGCCCGGGAAATACGTCGGGATCGGCAGCCGGCGCAGGTCCAGATCGCGGCCGGTGAGCAGCCGCTCGCGGAACGGAGCGCGTGCGACCACGTTCGGCTTGATGGTCTCCTTGATCCGCCGCGCGTACTCCTGGGCCAGCCGCGCCTCCGGGACGCCGAGCGCCCACGCCAGCGCCTTCCGGCTGGCCACCACGTTGGCGATGATCGGCATGTCCGCGCCGGTCACCTTCTCGAACAGGAGCACGGGCCAGCGCCGGCGCCGCTCGTACTCCAGCACGAGCGCCATGATGTCGTGATCGGTGCTCACCGGCTCGGCCACGTGTACGACCTCGCCGGGGAAGGTCGCCTCGTAGGCGGCGACGAAGTCGCGGATGCCCTGTCCATGCCCCCGGCGCGTCGTCATCGCGGGAATCTTGCCAGAGGCGCCCGACGCGGTCAAACCCCGCCGGCTCACGCCGGATGTGCCGCGCGGGCCGGCCGCGCCGCGCGCTGCGAGATGAACACCGCGGCGAAGCAGGCGAGGCCGACGGTATCGCTCCACGTGCCCGGGAAGATCAGCAGCAGCGAGCCGGCCAGGAGCACGGCGCGCTCCCACCGGCGCGTCGGGGCCCGGAAGTACCCGATGAGGCCGGCCCCGAGCATCACGATGCCGAGCGTGGCGGCCATCGTGCGCCAGATGATGTGCGCCACCGACGGGCTCATCAGCAGCAGCGCGGGGTCGTAGGCGAACGAGAACGGGATGATGAAGCCGGAGAGGGCCAGCATCATGCCGAGCCACTGCGTGCGCCAGACATCCGCGCCGGCGATCGACGAGGTGGCGTAGGTCGAGATCGCGGTGGGCGGGGTGAGGTCGGCGAGGATCCCGAAGTAGAACACGAACACGTGGGCGACCAGCGTCGGGACGCCCAGCTCGACCAGGGCCGGCGCGGCCATGATCGAGGTGATGATGTAGGTCGCGGAGGTCGGCAGCCCGGTGCCGAGCACCAGCGCGGCGACCATGGTGAGTACCAGCGTCAAGAGCAGGTTGCCGCCGGCCAGGCCCACGATGCCGGTGGCGAGCTTCAGTCCGAGCCCGGTCGTGCTCACCACGCCGACCACGATGCCCACCGTCGCGCAGGCCAGGGCCACCGGCATCGCGGCCTGCGCGCTGTCGTGGAGGAGCGCCAGCGCGCGGGCGGGGCCGATGCGGGTGTCGCGCCGCAGCCACGACAGCGCGAAGGCCGCGATCAGCCCCCAGAAGCCCGCGAAGAGCGGCGAGCGGCCGTCGACCAGGAAGTACACCAGCACGGCCGGGCCGCCGAGGAGGTGGAAGTCGCGTCGCACGACCACGCCCAGGCGCGGCAGCGCGTTGCGGTCGAGCACCGGCAGGCCGCGCCGCGCCGCCTCGAAGTGCACCATCACCGCCACCGCCACGAAGTACAGCACGCCCGGGATCGCGGCGGCCACCGCGATCGAGGCGTAGGGCACCTGCAGCGTCTCGGCCATGATGAAGGCAGCCGCGCCCATCACGGGCGGGATGAGCTGGCCGCCCATCGAGGCGCACGCCTCGACGCCGGCCGCGAACTCCGGCCGGTAGCCGGCGCGCTTCATGAGCGGGATCGTGAAGGCGCCGGTGGTGACCGCATTGGCGATCGCGCTGCCGTTGACCATGCCGAAGAGCCCGCTGGAGATCACCGCCACCTTGCCGGCCCCGCCGCGGCTGGCCCCGGCCACCGCGAGGGCGCCGTCGGTGAAGAAGCGCAAGAGCCCCCCGTGGGCCATCACGCTGCCGAAGACCACGAACAGGAAGATGAAGGTGGCCGACACCAGCGCGGGGATCCCGAAGATCCCCTGCGTGGTGAGCGTCTGCTGGTCCACCAGCTTCAGGAACGTCTCGCCGCCGTGGCCCAGGAAGCCGGGCAGCCAGGGGCCGACGAAGGCGTAGGCCACGAAGGCCAGCGCCAGCACCACCAGGGCCGGGCCGATGTGGCGGCGCGCGGCCTCGAGCAGCAGCACGGTGAAGAGCAGGCCGACCACGACGTCCCACCGCTCGGGATCATCGACCAGCGCCATCCGACTGGCGAGGCGCTCGTTCTGCCAGACGAAGTAGGCGGCGCAGAGCAGCGCGAGCCCGGCCGGGATCGCATCGAGCCAGCGACGCCGGCGCCGCCCGGCCAGCCGGGCCGCCGCCTCCGGCGAGTCCGGCATCGGCTCGGTCAGAAAGCCGAGCGCAATGGCGAAGGCCACGTGCACGGGCAGCTGGATCAGCAGGTCGTAGAGGCCGGCCCAGGCGGTGTAGAGCTGGAAGATCGACCACGCGATCGCCAGCCACGTCCGCGGCGCGCGCAGGTCAGGCACGGTGGACGATCTCGCCGCCGACCAGGGTGAGCCGCGCGGTCTGGCCGACCAGCGCTTCGAGCGGCGCGGTCAGCGGGTCGTGCTCGAGCATCGTCAGGTCGGCCGTCCAGCCGGGGGCCAGCCGGCCGCGCTCGCGCTCGGCGAAGGTGACCCACGCGCCCCCCTGGGTCAGCGCGGTGAGCGCCTGCAGGCGCGTCAGCCGCTCACGCTCGCCCACCACCGTGCCGGTGCGCATGTCCCGCCGCGCCACCACCGCCGCGAAGGCCACCCACGGATCGGCCGGCTTGTTGTCGGTGGCGAGGCCGAACGGGATGCGATGCCGGGCGAGGCTCCGATGCGGCAGCAGCTGATCGGCCGCGCCGCCGAGCCGCGCCACCTCGTCGGAGGCGGAGCGGTAGAGGTAGGAGATGGGATTGGTCGTCGCCACCGCGCCGAGCCGCCGGATGCGCGCGAGCTGCTCGGGCGTCGCCGCGTTGAGATGCACCAGCACCCAGCGCAGATCCCGGATCGGATGGCGCTGCGCCACCGTCTCCCACGCGTCGAGCACCTCGGGCAGGCAGCGCGTCACCAGCGTGTTGACGCGCAGGCCGTGGCGCGCGGCCGTCTCCGCCTGCTCCAGGTACGCGGCGGGATCGTTGGCGCTCTCCACGAAGCCGGCCCAGCCGGTGTAGGGCTGCGCCTCGTGCAGGAGGCGGGCGACCGCGGCGTCGCCGCCGTAGTGCAGGCAGATGCCGCCGACCCGCAGCCGGTCGTCTCCGAGCCCGCGCCCGCCGGCCCACGCGGCCAGCGGCGGGATCGCGCGCGGCGCCTCGTCCGCCTCCCACGTCGGGCTGACCGCGAGGCTGCAGCGCAGCCGGATCTCGCCGCGCGCGTGGCTCTCGCGATAGGCGGCCAGCACCTCGGGCGCGATGCCGTGACCCTCGTACACCGCGGTGACCCCGCGGGCCGCGTAGCGCTGCTGCGAGACGCGGAGCGCCCGCACGCGGTCGGCCGGCGTGAAGCGCGGCGCCGCGCGCATGAGGGTGAGCTCGAGCACCTGGATCAGGTTGTGCTCCACGAACAGGCCGGTGGGCTCGCCGGCCGCGTCCCGGACGATCTCCACGCCGGGCGGTGGCACGGTGCCGCGGCCGACGCCGGCCAGCGCCAGCGCGCGGCTGTTGGCGATCGAATGCACCGGCGGCCGGTTCCAGTAGCCCCAGATGCCGCGGATGTAGACGGGGTGGTCGGGCGCGGCCGCGTCGAGATCGACGCGGGTGGGCCAGCGCTTCTCGGCGAGGCCCTCGGGCATCCCCTGGTAGAAGGGCGGGGCGCCGACCGGCATCGTGACGATCCACTCGCCGGGCCTTCGCCGGGCCGCCTGCGCGCGGATGAGGCGCTGGATGTCGGCGATCGAGCGGCAGCGCGCGAGCGAGGGGTAGATCGCCTTGAGGCCCTCGCGGTCGAGATGGGCGTGGGCGTCGACCAGCCCGGGGATCACGGTCGCCCCGCGCAGCTCGATGACGCGGCTGTGGCGGTCGCGCCGGCGCAGGATCTCGGCGCGCGAGCCCGCGGCCAGCACGCGGCCGCCCGCGACGGCGAGCGCCTCGACCACCGGGCGCCGCGGGTCGAGGGTCAGGATGCGCCCGCCGACGAGGACCAGCCCGCCGGCTATTTCATCCACCCCTTCTCGCGGTACGCCCGCTCGGCACCGGGATGGAGCGGAATGCCGACCCGGTCGGGCTGCCACGCGGTCTGCGGGTTGAACGCGGCGAGCCCGCCGTGGCCGCGCACCAGCGCGTCCTTGTTCTCGAGCACCGTCTTCGTCACGGTGTAGGCGATCGGCTCGGGGAGGTCCGTGTTGGTGATCAGCACGGTGGGGAAGCCCACGGTGGTCACCGGCTTCGACTGGCCCTTGAAGGTCTCGGGCGGCATGGTCGCCGCGGTGTAGCCGAGCGGCAGCAGTGCCTTCGTGGTCTCGGGGTCGAGGCCGAGGAACTCCACGTCCACGGAGGACACGATCTCGCTCACCGATGGATGCTTGGGGGTGACCACCGCGAACAGGATGTCGGCGCGGCCGTCCTTGAAGGCGTCGATGATGACGTTGTAGCCGACGTGCTGGGTCGATCCGCCGAAGCCCCGGATCTCGTTGTAGCCGAGCCCGGCGGCCCGCAGCAGCTGGCGGCCCGCGAACTCGCCGAGCGCGCCCACCGGCTGGGTGTAGACGCGCACCGGCAGCTTCTTGTCCCGGATCTCGCGCACCGAGCTGATGCCGAGCTTCTTGGTGGCCATCGCGACCAGATAGTAGGTGTCGAAGCCGCCGACCAGCGCGCGGAGGTTCTCGAGCTTCTCGGTATACGCCTCCTTGCCGTCGTGGGCCCAGCGATTCGTCACCGTGAAGGACAGGCCGAGCGGCGTCTCGTTCTTGGCCACCAGTCGCGGGTTGCCGACCCCGCCCGCGCGCGGCTTGACGTCGATGTTGGAGCCGGGCGGCAGGGTCTTGCGCAGCAATTCGGCGATGGTGGCGCCGTAGACGTACCAGGCGCTGCCGGTGTCGAGGGTCGCCAAGGCGAGGTTCACCGGCGCCGGCGTCTGCGCGTCCACCGTCGACACCGCGACCACCGCGACGAGCACGAGGGCGAGAAGCGTTCTCATCCAGGATCTCCTTTGTGGATCGGTGTCGACACGGGATCGATTGTCGGGAGGACGGGCCGGCGCCATCGCGGGATTCTGCCAGATCGTGGGGGGCCGGTCAAACCGCGGGCTCGCCGGGGCCGGCGATCGCCTATTCCGTCCAGAGATCGATCGGGGTGTCGCGCCCGCGCAGCGCCTGCGGTCCCCGCGCGCTCAGCCCGGTGAGCAGGCCGGGCTCGGCGCCCTCCCGGCGGACCGCCGCGACGAGCGCCTCGCTGGCCACGATGGAGGCGCCCAGCTCGCGCGTGAGGGCCTGCAGCCGGCTCGTCACGTTGGTGGTGTCGCCGACCGTGGCGAAGGCCATGCTGCGGCGGCTGCCGATGTCGCCCGCCACCACCGGCCCGTAGTGCAGGCCGAGGCCCATGCGCAGCGCGGGCCGCCCGGCCGCGGTCCGCTCGCGGTTCCAGGCGTCGAGCGCATCGCGCATGCCGCGGGCGCAGGCCAGGGTGTCGGTGGCGTCGCGCGGCCCCGCGTCCGGCACCCCGAAGGTGGCCAGCAGCGCGTCGCCGATGAACTTCTCGAGGCAGCCGCCGTGGCGGAAGACCTCCTCTTCCATCCGCCCGTGGAAGTCGCGCAGCAGGGTCATGACCTCCTCCGGGGTCATCTCCTCGGCCATGGTGGTGAAGCCGACCAGGTCCGCGAAGAGCACGCCGACCGACTGCCGCCGCACCCGGCCCAGCGGCTCGTCGCGCTCGGCCAGCGTCTCCACCACCTTGGGCGAGAAGTAGCGGGCGAGGTTGCCGCGGGTGCGCTCGGCGTCGAGGCGCTCGGCGACCAGCGCGCGCGAGCGGCGGACGAGCAGCGCCAGCCCCGCGCTCACCAGGAGGAACGCCACGACCTCGTTCTCGAACTTCAGGACCGAGGCGTAGTTCGGATCGAGGTACCGCGAGAGCGGGACCGTCGCGCTCGGCGGGTCGACCAGCGTCTCGGGTCGCGTCGCGATCCAGAGGAACCCGACGGTCCAGGCCCCGGCCCCGCACAGCCCGGTCCACGCGACCAGGGCCGGCCGGAACGAGAAGGCGGCCTGCATCAGCAGCAGGAAGAAGTACATGAACGCGGCCCAGCGCAGCGGCAGGGCCAGCGGCGGCGCGGCGGGGTCGAACGGGTTGGGGACCAGCAGCACCGCGGCCAGCGCGAGCGCATCCAGCAGCATGAACGCGTACGGGGTGATCGGCGGCGCCATCCGGCGCGCGTACAGCCCGAGCTGGACCAGGCCGGTGACCAGGAAAAACGCGGCGGTGCCGAGCACCCAGGCCAGCGCGAGGCCGCGCAGCGGATTGGCCAGCGCGAGCCAGCCGATGATGATCACCACCGCGACCGACCGGGTGGCCGCGGCCAGCATGAGCCCCCGACGCTCCTCCTGCGCGAAGGCCGCGTCGAGCCGGGCTCGCACGCTCACGTCGCCGGATGCCGGCGCGGCGGGGCCCGCGCGGCCGGCGGGAGCCCGAGCGGGAACGGGGACCGCGGATGGCCGGTCCGCCACCGGTGGGTCTACGGGAACCGGGCGGGGCGGTACGGGGCCAGGCGCGGATCGAGCGCGCCGTCCAGGATCTCGGCGGCGGCCACGCGGCCCCACAGCGGCCCGAGCGTGACGCCGCTGTGCGAGACCACGACGTAGAAGCCGTCGACGCCGGGCAGGGCGCCTACCATCGGCCGCTCGTCGCGCGGCATCGGCCGGACGCCGACGCGGACGGCCTCGACGCGCGCCCCGGCCAGGGCCGGCAGATGCGCGGCCACCACCGCGAGGGACCGCTCGGGCGGCCATGGCTCACCGCCCTCGCGCCACGTCTGATCGTGCGCGCCCTCGGCCAGCACGATGCGCCCGCCGCCATCGGGGCGGAAGTGGCAGCCGGGCGCGTGGACCGGGCGCCGCAGCGTTGTGGCCACCGGGGCGGTGTAGATCAGCCGGCCCGGCACGCGGTCGAGCGGCAGGGCCACGCCGGCGAGGGCCGCCACCTCGCCGGCCGCGATGCCCGCGCAGTCCACCACCGAGTCGGCCGCGAAGCGCTCGCCGCCCGCGGTGCGCACGCCGCGCACCCGCGAGCCTTCGATCACGACGTCGGTGACGGGATGGCCGGGCAGGACGCGCGCGCCGCGGCGCCGGGCCTCGGCGAGGAGCGCCGCGACGAACGGGACGACCTCGACGTAGCCCTCGGCGGGTGTCCAGATCACGTGCCCGACGGCGGGGGCGATGTGCAGGTCCGGCTCGATCTCACGCGCCTGTCGCGGCGAGATGCGCTCCACCGGATAGCCCCATCCGGTGAGCCGGTCCACCGCCTGGGCGAGGCGCGCGAGGCCGGTTGCGTCTTCCTCCCAGGCCAGCGCGCCATCCGGGTGGAGCCAGCCGCCCCCGCCCAGCTCCTTGGCGAGGACGGCGTGCTCCTCCATGCTCGCGACGTTCAGCTCGTGATAGTCGCGCGGCGTCTTGCTGAACGAGTTCGTCCAGGCGAAGCTCGCCCCGGACGTGCCGGCGCCGGGCGCGGTGGCGTCCAGCACGGTGACCGTCGCGCCGCGCTCGGCCAGCCGGTAGGCCACGTTGGCGCCGACGCACCCCGCTCCGATCACGAGGGCGTCGGCGCCGGACTTCGCGGACACCGCGCGGGGGCCGCTACTTGTTCGGCTGCGGGGTCAGGCGCAGGTAGGGCTTGAGCGCCTTCCAGCCCTTCGGGAACTTGGCCTTGGCCTCGTCGTCGGTGACCGCGGGCACGATGATGACGTCGTCGCCCTGCTTCCAGTTGACCGGGGTGGCCACCCGGTAGCCGTCGGTGAGCTGGAGCGAGTCGATCACGCGCAGGATCTCGTCGAAGTTGCGGCCGGTGGTCTGCGGATACGTGATCATCAGCCGGATCTTCTTCTTCGGGTCGATCACGAACACGGTGCGCACGGTGTACACCTCGTCGTGCGCGGGGTGCATCATGCCGTAGAGGTTGGCGACCGTGCGCTGCGGGTCGGCCACGATCGGGAAATTGGGCTCGTGCCCCTGCGTCTCCTTGATGTCAGCCATCCAGCCCCGGTGCGAGTCGACCGGATCGATCGAGAGCCCCATGCACTTGACGCCGCGCTTGTCGAAGTCGCTCTTCAGCCGCGCCACGTACCCCAGCTCGGTGGTGCACACCGGCGTGAAGTCGCGCGGGTGGGAGAACAGCACGGCCCACTGGTCGCCGATCCAGTCGTGGAACTTCACCGGGCCCTGGGTGGTCTCGGCGGTGAAATCGGGAGCGGTATCTCCGAGTCTCAGTGACATGTCGTCTTCTCCTGTGTCGAACGGTGGCGGTTGCGGATCAGCAGTTGAGGTATTTCGGGCTCACCAGCGGGGTGACGCGTCCGTCGGGCGCCCAGGTCTTCCGGGCCAGGCCGTGGAGGTCGCGCCCGTAGACGTGGATCTCGAGCGTGTCCCGGGCGGTCGGGTTGTGCATGGCGTGCACCTCGTCGTCGGGAGGCACGAGGCGAGAGACCGCGCCGGGGCCGCAGCGGGTCACGCTCTGCACCTGCAGCGCGGCCCGGCCGGCGGGGCCGTCCAGCACCCGGTAGCGTGTCTCCTCGATCTCGTTGTCCACCACGCCGATGACACCCCACGTCTCGTGATTGTGCGCGGCCGCGCGGTCGCCGGGACGCCACAGCACCGAGGTCACGTTGAACCGCGGCGCGCGGTGGAGCATGAAGCGGCCGCGGCCGCCGTCCGGCGCGCGGCCGCGGAAGGGGACCGGGATCGCGTCGGCATTCTTCACGAGGCGGCCGAGCAGCGGCGCGATCGCCCGCGTGATGGCCTCCGGCTCCGTCGCGTCGGCCGTGATCCGGCCCAGGTCCGCCACGAATTGCTCGAGCGTGTACGTCTCGCCAGCCATCGATGTCTCCCGGGGTGCCTCGCGTCAGGTGACGATCGGGGTGTCGGCGCGGCCGCCCCACTCCGTCCACGACCCGTCGTAGACCGCCGCGTCCCGCCGTCCGAGGCGATAGAGCGCCAGCGCCAGGACCGCGGCGCTGACCCCGGATCCGCACGTCGCCACCACCGGCCGCTCCGGATCGAGCCCGGCCTGCCGGAAGGCGTCCCGCACCTCGTCGACCGGCCGCATCGCGTCGTCGTCGGCGCGAAACAGATCGCCGTAGGGCAGGTTCATGCTGCCGGGAATGTGGCCACCGCGCAAGCCGGGCCGGATCTCGGGCTCGGTGGCGGCGAAGCGGCCGCGCGAGCGCGCGTCGACGATCTGGGCGTCCCGGCGCTCGAGCACCGCGAGCATGCGGGAGAGATCGGCCACCAGGTCCTTGTGGTAGGTCGCGGAGAATCGCCGCGGAGCCGGCCGAGCGGGGCCGGCCTCCACCGGACGCCCTTCCGTCCGCCACTTGCCGAGCCCGCCGTCCAGCACCGCCACGCGCTCATGACCGAACACCCGGAAGCTCCACCAGACCCGCGCGGAGGCGATGAGGCCCTTGCCGCCGTACACCACCACGCGATCGCCTGTCCCGATGCCGAGGGCGCCGACCGCGTCCGCGAAGGGACCCGGGTCGGGCAGCATGTGGGGCAGCGGGATCGAATGGTCCGCCACCGCGTCGATGTCGAAGAACACCGCGCCCGGGATGTGCGCCTGCTCGAACTCCGCGCGCGCGTCGCGCCGCAGATGTGGCAGGTAGAACGTGGCGTCCACGACCTTCAGATCGGGCGCACCCAGGGAGGCGGCGAGCCACTCGGTCGAGACCAGCGGGTCGGGCAGGCGGGCGTCGATCACGTGCGCCGGCTCTCCGGCAGCAGGGCGTGCGGGCTGACCCCCTGCGGATCCAGCGCCTCTTCCCAGCGCAGATAGGCCTCCATCGCCGCGCGCCCGCGCTCGTAAGGCTTCTGCACGACGTCGTCCACCTCGGCGAGCATCGTCCCCGGCCCGGACTCGACCGGGAGACCGGCCGCGGTCCAGGCGGCGAGCCCACCGTCGAGCACCCTGGCGTTGGCGTAGCCCATGCGCCGCAGGGTCGCCGCGGCCAGCGTCGACTGCACGTCGTCCGCGCACGTCACCACGATCGGCTGGTCCTTGTCGGGCGCGACCCGCCCGATGGCCAGCTCGAGCCGGCCCCGGCCGATCCACTGCGCGCCCGGCACGTGACCGCGCAGGTAGGCGTCGCTGGGATCCACGCTGAGCACGAGGGCGTCGCCGATCGGTCCGGCGGGAATGCGATCCACGACGCGATACGCCGCCGCATAGCCGGGCGGGTGGGCGTCCGGCTGGCCGGTCTCGAGTGGTCGGCCGGAGCGCTGCCAGGCGATCACGCCGCCCTCCATCACCGCGACGTGCGGGAACCCCATGCGCTTGAGCCAGCCCGCGGTCATGATCGACCGGCCGAGCCCGTCGCAGATGAGGACGAGCCATCCGGCCCGCACCGCCACGTACTCGTCGGTGGCCTGCACCGCCTGACCGCCCGGCGCCCACTGCGCGCCCGGCACGTGGCCGGCCTCGTACTCCTCCCGGGTGCGGACGTCGAGCAGGACGACGTTCTCCTCGCCCCGTCGCCCCCATCGCTCGGCCACCGCGTCCGGGGAGACCAGCGGCGTGCCGTCCTCGGCGGCCACCCGCACCGCGACGTCGAGGGCGCGCGACCGGCTCTTGTCGGACGGCCGGGGCGCCCAGCGGGTGGCGCCCCGCTCGAGCTCGAGCCCGTCGAGCTGCCAGCCCATGGTGCCGTTCTTCACCGCCACGATGGGGTTCGGCAGGCCCATCCGCCGCAGCGACTCTGCGCCCAGATAGGAGCGGGTGCGTCCGCCGCAATGCACCACGATGGTCTGATCCGGCCGCTCCACCACCTCGCCGATGCGCAGCACCAGCTCGCCGCCCGGCATGCTCCAGGCCCCGGGCAGGCAGCCCCGGTGGTACTCCTCGGGCGTGCGGGTGTCCACGATGACCATGTCGCGGCCCTCGGCCATCTGCGCGGAGAGCTCCAGACAGCTGATCTCGGGGGTCTTGCGCTCGTGCAGCACGTGCTCGCCGAAGACCTTGCTCGGCACGTTGAGGCCCTGGACCACCGGCCGACCCGCGCGCCGCCACGCCTCGAGGCCCCCGGTCAGGACGAACACCTCGCTGTAGCCCAGGTCGGCCAGCGTGGTCGCGGCGAGCGTGGAGAGGGTGCCGTAGTCGTCGTAGAGCACGATGAGGGTGGCCGGGGCGGTCACCAGCGTGGGCAGCCGCATCTCGAGGAGGCGACGGGGCAGCGGCGTGGCCCGGAAGATGTGGCCGCGCTCGAAGGCGGCCCGCTCGCGCACGTCCAGCAGGGCGTACGGGGCGGGCTGTTCCAGCAGCGTCGCCAGCTGCTCGGGGGAGATCGCGCCGGGGTTCATCCCATCGGACGCTAGCCGGGGGAGCGTGGCCCTGTCAAGCGGCCCTCAGGCCGAGAGCACGCGCGCGAACGCCTCCACCGCGGTGTCGATCTGCTTGCGCGACACGTCCAGGTGCGTGACCGCGCGCAGCCGGGTCTCGCCCATCACGCTCAGCCGCACCTGCGCCGCCGCCATCAGCCGCTCGGCCAGGCCGGCCGCGGTGAGCCCGGGGCGGGCCACGTCGAAGATCACGATGTTGGTCTCGACGTGCGCCGGGTCCAGCACGATGCCGGGCAGCCCTGCGATGCCTCGGGCCAGCGCCCGGGCGTTGTCGTGATCCTCGCCGAGGCGGTCCACGTGATGCCGGAGGGCATAGACGCCGCCCGCCGCGATGATGCCCGCCTGCCGCATCGCGCCCCCCAGGGCCTGCTTGTAGCGCCACGCCTCCTCGATGAAGGCCCGCGACCCGGCGAGGCAGGCGCCGACCGGAGCGCCGAGCCCCTTGCTGAAGTCGATCCACACCGAGTCCACCGCGGCCGCGTAGGCCCGGGCGGGCGTCCCCGACGCCACCACCGCATTCAGCAGCCGCGCCCCGTCCATGTGCGTGGCGAGCCCGAGCGCCTTCGCGGCCGCGCTCACGTCGGCCACCGCGGCGAGCGGCCAGACCCGGCCGCCGCCCAGGTTGCTCGTGTTCTCGATCGAGACCAGCCGCGTCGGCGGCGCGTAGCGCGAGCGGGCGTGCGTGCCGGCGCGGACCTGGGCACCGGTGAAGACGCCGCGCTCGCCGTCGAGTCCGGTCATGAGCACGCCCGAGAGCAGACCGGGGCCGCCGCCCTCGAAGTGGATCAGGTGCGAGGTGCGGTCGGCCAGCACCTCGTCGCCCGGACGGGTGTGGACCTTGACCGCGATCTCGTTGCACATGGTGCCGGACGGCAGGTAGACCGCGGCCTCCTTGCCGAGCAGCTCGGCCACCATCTCCTGCAGCCGGTTGACCGTCGGGTCCTCGCCCTTCTGCTCGTCACCCACCTCGGCCTCGCACATGAAGCGGCGCATGTCCGGGGTGGGCTTCGTGAGGGTGTCGCTGTAGAGATCGATCACGATGCGGTCCTCCATCGCACGTCGTGGGAGCTCGTGGACCACCCGCACTCCCAGGGTGGTCTCCCGGGGCGGGCCCGGCTTGCGGTGCCCTCCACCGGGTGGGATTCTACCTCCGGACATGCGGATCCTCGTGGTCGAAGACGAGCGCAAGGTCGCCTCGTTCATCCGGCAGGGGCTGGTCGAGGAGGGCCACGCGGTCGAGGTGGCGGCGGACGGCGCGGCCGCGCTCGACGCCATCGCGGAGGGCCCGTCCTACGACCTGGTCGTCCTCGACGTCATGCTGCCCAAGCGCGACGGCTTCAACGTGCTGAAGACGCTGCGCGAGAGCCGCGTGCAGACGCCGGTGCTCCTGCTGACCGCTCGCGACGGGGTGGCCGACAAGGTGACCGGCCTCGACCTGGGCGCCGACGACTATCTCGCCAAGCCGTTCGCCTTCGAGGAGTTCCTGGCCCGGGTGCGGGCCCTGCTGCGCCGCAGCCGGGGCCGGGCCGAGCCGGTGCTGCGCGTCGGCGAGCTCACCCTCGATCCGGCTACCCGCGCGGTGAGCCGCGGGCGCCGCCGCATCACCTTGACCGCGCGCGAGCACGCCCTGCTCGAGTACTTCATGCGCAACGCGGGCCGCGTGCTGAGCCGCCCCATGATCACCCAGCACGTCTGGGGCATGGATTTCGATCCGGAGAGCAACATCATCGACGTGTACGTCGGCTACCTCCGCCGGAAGATCGACGCGGAGGGCGAGCCGCGCCTGCTCCAGACCGTCCGCGGCGCCGGCTACACGCTGAGCGCCGAGCCGTGAAGCGGCCGTCACTGTCGATCCGCACCCGGCTCACCCTCTGGTACAGCGGCGTGCTGCTGGCCATCCTCGTGACCATCAGCGTGCTGTCCTACTCGTGGCTGCGCTTCGGGCTCCTCCAGGATCTGGACGCCTCGCTCCTGACCGTCGCCCAGGTGGTGAAGGACACCGGGGCGCAGGCGCGGGGCGCCCGCGACCAGGAGGCGATGCTGCGGGAGCTGCTCGGGCCGGAGCTCTACGACAAGTTCTTCCAGCTGCTGGATCCCGAGGGCCGGCCGCAGGCCGCGCCGGCGCCGCCGCGGGCGGGAGCGCTGCCGCTCTCGCCGGGCGCGCGCGCGCGGGCGGCGCGCGGGCAGAACACCTTCGAGACGGTCGGCCTCGTGGGCGCCGAGCCGGTGCGGGTCCTCACCATGCCGATCGTCCGGGACGGCCGGGTGGTGGAGATCGTGCAGGTCGGGATGCTGCTGCGTCGGGCCCGCGCCACGCTCGATCGCTACGTCGACACCCTGACCGTGCTGATCCCGCTCGGGGTGGGGCTGGCCGCCCTCGGCGGCGCGATCATCGCCCGCGTCGCGCTCCGCCCGCTCGACCGCATGACGCGCACCGCGCGCCGCATCAGCGCCGAGGACCTGAGCGAGCGGGTGGAGCGGCCGCGCACCGGCGACGAGCTGGACCGGCTGGCCGAGACCATGAACGACATGCTCGCGCGGCTCGAGCAGGCGTTCGCGCAGAGCCGCCGGTTCGCGGCCGACGCCGCGCACGAGCTGCGAACGCCGCTGGCCGCGCTCCGCGGCACCACCGAGGTGGCGCTTCGCGGGGACCGGTCGCCCGGG
This sequence comes from Candidatus Methylomirabilota bacterium, assembly GCA_035315345.1. NCBI lineage: Bacteria > Methylomirabilota (SeqCode) > Candidatus Methylomirabilota bacterium. The sequence continues at coordinate 100,260 of DATFYA010000105.1, read as the reverse complement.
GAGTACCGGGCGGTGCTGACCTCGAGCCTCGAGGAGGTGGAGCGCCTCATCCGGCTCTCCGAGGACCTGCTGCTGTTCTCGCGCGCCCAGGCCGGGCCCGAGCCCGCGGGCGAGCGCGTCGATCTCGAGCCCATCCTGCTCGAGGGCCTCGACGCGGGCGCGCGGCTCGGCCAGGCCGCCGGGGTGAGCGTGCGTATCGAGAGCGCCGCCCCGGCGGTGGTGCAGGGCGACGCCACCGCCCTGCGGCGCGCGCTGTTGAACCTGGTCGAGAACGGGGTCAAGTACACGCCCCGGGGCGGCAAGGTCGAGCTGAGTCTGGTCGCGGACGACGGCACCGCGTCGCTGACCGTCTCGGACACCGGCATCGGCGTCGATCCCGCCGACGCCGAGCGCGTGTTCGAGCCCTTCGTGCGCCTCGATGCGGCCCGCAGCCGCGACACCGGCGGCGCCGGGCTCGGGCTGGCGATCGCCCGCTCCATCGTGACGGCTCACCGCGGGACGCTCACCGTCGAGTCGCGACCGGGGTCGGGGAGCCGCTTCACCATCCGCTTGCCCCTGGCGTCCGCCTGACCGCTCTCACCCGCCTCTCATCTGTCTCTCATGTGGCCCTGCTAGGGTTGGCCCAGGGAGGGCACCCACGATGCCACCAGCCAAGCAGAAGCCGTATGTCGAGCAGCGGTTCGATGGGCTCCGGGGACTGGACGGGATCTCCGACGACCAGATCGCCGAGCATCTGTCGCTCTACTCGGGCTACGTGCGCCAGGTCAACGCGCTGAACGCCGAGCTGGCGGGCCTGCGCGACCACGGCCGAGCCTCCGGCCGCGACGCCGAGTTCGCCGAGCTGACCCGTCGCATGGGATTCGAGTACAACGGCATGATCCTGCACGAGTACTACTTCTCCAACCTGTCGAGCGGTGCGCGGGCCAAGCCCGATCCGACCTCGCCGATCGCTCGCGCCCTGGCCGAGTCGTTCGGCTCCGTCGAGCAGTGGCGTACCGACTTCCAGGCCATCGGCGGGATGCGGGGCGTCGGCTGGGTGATGCTGTGCCAGGACCCGATGACCCGGCGGCTGACCAATCACTGGGTCAGCCTGCACCAGAACGGGGTACCCGCCGGCTTCAAGCCGCTCCTCGTCATGGACGTGTGGGAGCACGCCTTCATGCGCGACTACCGCGCGACCGAGCGGGGGCGGTATCTGGACGCATTCCTGCGCAACATCGCCTGGTCGGTGGTCGAGCATCGGCTCGTCGAGCCGATGGCGGTTCGCCCGTCGGCCGCCGCCTGAGGCGCGCCGGGTGGCCACCGAAATCCAGGCCGTCGCCCAGCTGACCGCGTTCGGTCACGAGCCGCGCCCCGCGACCGCGACCGTCGTCGAGCAGGCCCCCGGCGCCCGCCTCGGGCGGGTGCTGCGCGGGCTCGGCATGTTCTGGGGGCTCGCGGCGGTGAGCGTCTTCATCCCGGTCGCGCACTTCCTGCTCGTCCCGACCTTCACGGTGGCCGGGATCGTGATGGCGGTGAAGCGCGCCCACGAGGATCGGCGGCTGATCGTGCTGCGCGGGACCTGCCCACGCTGCGGGGCCGTCCACGAGCTGCGGCCGGGCGGGCGCTTCGTGGCGGGGCGCCGCGTGGATTGTCCCACCTGTCACGGCAACCTGACGCTCGTCATTCCCTCCGCCTCCTAAGCCACTTCTCATCTCCCTCTCACGGGTGGCTCACGTCGACCGGCTACGGTCAAGGCGACGAGGACGATCCGCACATGCACTCGAGACCCTGGTTCGCTCGCCTGCTCGCCGCCGTTGCGCTGGTCGCGACGGTGATGGGCCTCGCGCTCGGCGTGAGCGCCTGGCGCGCGCGCGGGCTGGTGGATTCCGGCGCGAGCCTCGTCCTCGACGGCGAGTACCTGCCCGCCGCGCGCGAGCTGACGCGGGCGGTGGTGGCCGCGCCGCGCGATGCCCGCGCGCACTACTATCTCGGGCTGGCCTACGCGGGCCTCGGACAGCACGCGGCCGCGCTGAGCCATGCCCGCGACGCGGTGCGGCTGGCCCCGCGCGACCCGCAGTACGAGGCGGGCCTCGCCACCGTGCTGCTGGACGCCGGCCGCGTGGGCGACGCGATCGGCCATCTCCGGCGCGCCGCCGAGCTGGAGCCGCGCTCGCCCGACATCCGGCTCCTGCTCGCCGACACCCTGCGGCGGGCGGGGGACGTGGAAGGCATGGAGGAGCAGTACCGGATCGCGATGCACCTGGCTCGGGGCAGCGCCCTCGGCGCCGTCGCCCATGAGCAGCTGAAGGCCGCGCAGGGACGGCCATGACCCCGAACGATCACCCGAACCTCGAGCGACGCCTCGAGCCAATTCTGAACAGGGAGAGCGTGTGATGAATCGATTGACGACTCGATATCGCGCCGCCGCGGCGGCGGTGGTGGTGGCCGCGGTGGCCGCCATCGTCGGCCTGGCGCCGCACCTCGGATTCACCAGCACCACCACCCCGCTGTGGAGCGACCGCACGGTCGCGGTCAGCCCGAGCCCGACGGTGCCCGCGCCCAACTGGGTCGACCTGGCCAAGACCCTGAAGCCGGCGGTGGTGAACATCAGCACCAAGCGGGTGGATCAGCAGACGCCGATGCAGAGCCCCTTCGGCGACAACGAGCAGCTCCGGGAGTTCTTCAAGCGGTTCGGCGTCCCGCAGGAGTCGCAGCCGCACGCGGTGCGCAGCCTGGGCTCGGGCTTCATCGTGAACCCCGACGGCTACATCGTGACCAACAACCACGTGGTGGACGGGGCCACCGAGATCCGGGTGAAGATGGACGACGGCCGCGAGCTCAGCGGCAAGGTGGTGGGCCGCGATCCCAAGACCGACCTGGCGCTTCTGAAGGTGGAGGCCAGCGGGCTGCCGGTGATCCCGTTCGGCGACTCCGCGCAGCTGCGGGTGGGTGAGCCGGTGATGGCCATCGGCAATCCCTTCGGGCTGGAGCAGACCGTCACCACCGGCATCGTGAGCGCCACCGGCCGGGTCATCGGCCAGGGTCCCTACGACGACTTCATCCAGACCGACGCGTCGATCAATCCGGGCAACAGCGGCGGGCCGCTCATCAACTCGCGCGGCCAGGTCGTCGGCATCAACAACGCGATCTTCAGTCAGTCCGGCGGGTCGGTCGGCATCGGCTTCGCGATCCCGATCAACCAGGTCAAGCCGGTGGTGACCCAGCTCGCGTCCACCGGCAAGGTGACGCGCGGCTGGCTCGGCGTCAGCATCCAGTCGCTCACGCCGGAGCTGGCCAAGGGCTTCCAGATGTCGGAGAACGCGGGCGCGCTCGTCGCCTCGGTGCAGACGGATTCCCCGGCGGCCCGGGCCGGCCTCAAGGCCGGTGACGTCGTGACCCAGTTCGACGGCCAGAAGATCGCGCACCCGGGCGACCTGTCCCGGCTGGTGGCCAACACCCCGGTCGGCCGCAAGGTGGCGCTCAACGTGATCCGTGACGGCAAGCCGATCACGCTCGACGTCACCGTCGCCCAGATGGAGGAGCCCGGCCAGCAGGTGGCCTCCGCGTCGGGCGACGAATCGAAGGGGGCGCTCGGCCTGAGCGTCGAGCCGCTCACGCCGGACCGGGCCCGGGACATGAAGCTGGCCGACGCGCACGGCGTGCTCGTGCGCGGTGTGCGCGACGGCAGCCCGGCCGAGACCGCGGGGATCCGGCCCGGCGACGTCATCACCGAGGTCGATCACCAGAAGGTGCCCGACGTGGCGCAGCTCAAGCGGGTGCTGGACCAGCACCCCAAGGGCGCGCCCATCGTGGTCATGATCCAGCGCGACGGGGCCAGCCTCTACGTGGCCCTGACCGCCTAACGTCTCTCACGCTGCACTCGAGGGTCGGCCCGGCCGCGCGCTTCGGCGGCCGGGCCGACCCGGAGGATCGCCACGCGCCCGGCCACGTCCTTCTCCAGCCATCGCGAGCCCGTCACGCTGTACCTGCGCGAGATCGCCGCGATCGATCGGCTGACCGCCGCGCAGGAGATCGAGCTGGGGCGTCGAATCGAGGCGTGCCGGCTGCTGCGACGCCGGGCGCTGGCCGGCCTGCCCGACGGCCTCGACGCGCTGCTCGGCCTGGCCGAGGGCCTGATCGCGTCCGGCCGCGCGCTCGAATCCATCGTGGTCGTGTCGGGCGGCGAGACCCTCACCGAGCGCGAGCGTCGCCGGATCCGGCGGGCCGTCGCGCGGCTGCGGCGTCTCCGGCCCCGCGTGACCCGCTGCCGGCAGGCCTACCGCGCGGCGGGCCGGCTGGTCGAATCGCTCCCGCTCAAGGTGAGCGTGATGGACGAGCTGGTGGCGACGGTGAGCCGGCGCGGTCCCGACACGCGCGCCGCCCGCTGGCGGCGGGCGCTCGCCGAGCTCGAGGCGAGCGACCGGGCCCTCCGCGAGGCGCGCCGGGCGCTCATGGAAGCCAATCTCCGCCTGGTCGTCTCCATCGCCAAGCGCTACGTGGGCGGCGCGCTCACCCTGCTCGACCTGATCCAGGAGGGCAACCTCGGGCTCATGAAGGCGGTCGAGCGCTTCGACCACCGCCGCGGGTTCAAGTTCTCGACCTACGCGACCTGGTGGATCCGACAGGCGATCGGCCGCGCGCTGGCCGATCAGTCCCGCACCGTCCGGCTGCCCGTCCACATGGTCGAGCTGCTGGGCAAGCTGGCGCGCGCCCGGCGAGACTTCCGGGCCGAGCAGCAGCGCGAGCCGACCGCCCGGGAGCTGGCCGGCCGCGCCAGCCTGCGCGAGGAGACGGTGCAGCTGATCGAGCGGGCGGCCGCGCAGCCGCTGTCGCTCGACGCGCCCATCGGCGAGGATTCCTCGCTCGGCCAGCTCGTGCCGGATCTGCTGATCCCGTCGCCCGACGACGAAGCGTTCCGGGACGATGTGATCCGCCGGGTCCAGGAGGCGCTGACGGCCGTGCCCCTCCGCGAGCGGGAGATCCTCTCCCGACGCTTCGGGCTCGACGGAGGCGAGGAGCAGACGCTCGAAGAGGTGGGCGACCGGATGGGCGTGACCCGCGAGCGCGTCCGCCAGCTCGAGGCCCGCGCGCTCCGACGTCTGGGCCGCCTCCTGGATGAGCCGTCGTCGCCCTGAGCCGCGAGCGCGCCCCGCGGCTGTGGCAGACTCGGAGTCGATCATGTCGAGCCGGGCGCTGTACACGATCGGCCACTCGACGCGGACCGCCGACGCGCTGGTGGAGCTGCTCCGCGCCCACCGGATCGAGATGCTCGTGGACGTGCGCACGATCCCACGCTCCCGCCACAACCCGCAGTTCAACCGCGACGCGCTGGCCCAGTCGCTGGCCGCGGCCGGCATCGATTACGCGCACCACCCGGCCCTCGGTGGGCTCCGCCATCCCCGCAAGGACTCGGTGAACCTCGGCTGGCGGAACGCCTCGTTCCGGGGCTACGCCGACTACATGCAGACCGCCGAGTTCGCGCGCGCCCTCGATGCGCTGGAGGCGCTGGCCGATGCGCGGCGCACCGCGATCATGTGTGCGGAGGCCGTCCCGTGGCGCTGCCATCGCGGCCTGATCGCCGACGCCCTCACCGTGCGCGGCCGGCCCGTGCTCCACATCCAGAGCGCGGGGCCCGCGGCGCCCCATCGCCCCACCCTTTTCATGCGGACGGTGGAGGGCCGGCCCGTCTACCCGCTCCCCGACTGACGTCAGCGGCGATCGCGCTCGGTCCGCGACGCCGGATGGGACGAGCCGCCCGCGCGCTCTCCGCTCGGGCGCGGATGCGCCAGCGGGCGCGTCTCGGGTGGCCGCGGCGCGGGCCGCTCCACGCGGCCGCCCGGATAGAGCCGGTTTGCGGGCTGGCCGGGCAGGTTGCGCGGCGGCTGGCGCGGTGCCTGGGTCCGCGGCGCCGGCGCGGCCGGCCGCTCGGCGGCTCGCGCCGGCGCCGCGGACTGCGCCGGTCGCTCCGCAGGACGAGCTGGGGGCGCCGCCGGCGGATGCTGCGCCACGGGGGGCTGCGCCGGTGTCGCGGCGCGCGGCGAGTCGGTCGTTCGGGACGGAGCCGCCGCCGGTGGTGTCTCGCGCGGTCGCTGCGGTGCCGAGACCTGCGGCGGCTGGGGCTGACGCTGCGGCGCCGACGGCTGCGTCGTCTCGCGGGGACGCGGCGGCGTCTCACGCGGACGCGGTGGCGTCGGGGCCGTCGGCGTCTCGGGCGCCCGCTGCGGCACTGCGGGCCGGCCGGCCCGCTCGGGATCGCGGTGCGGCGCCACCGTCTGCTCGGTGGCACGCGCCGCCGGCGGCACGGTCGCCTCCGGTCGCCGCTCGGTGTCGAAGCGCGGAGCGCGTGGCGGCCGCGGCCGCTCCGGCCCGCTCTGGCCGAGCGGGGGGCGCGCGACCGCTTCCCGCGGCTCGCCCGGCCGCGGCGCGGGGACGATCCGCGGGGCCGCCTCGTGCGGCAGCGCGCGGGTCGCCGGCGCGCGCGTGGCCACCACCGGCCGCGCGAGCACCGCCTCGGGTGGGCGCACGCCGCGGCCGCCGGCCGCCGCGAAGCTCGCGCGATCGGGCCGCACGTCGACGGGACCCCGCACCGGCTGGAGGCGATGCGTGTCCACCTGACGGATGCGGGCCTCGGCCACCGGCCCGCGCCCGAAGCGATCCGGACGCACCGCGACCACCGCGTTCCGCACGCTCACGTTGCGGTACACGTTCACGTTGGTCACGTTGACGACCGTGGTGCGATTGATCACGACGTTGTTGACCACGCGCGGGCCGCCCCAGCCGCCCCACCACGGCCGGCCGACGAAGCCGGGCCGACCCCACCACGGCACGCACGGCTCGCCCCAGCCGAGCGCGACCCAGCTGACGAACGGGGCGCCCACCGCGACGTGCACGCCGGGCGCGCCGAAGAAGGCGACCAGCGCCGGGGCGTACACCGGGCGGACGACCACCGGGCCGGGCGCCCACGCCCAGACGGCGCCCAGGTGGACCCAGCGGCCGTAGTGATACGGGGCCCAGCCCCACGGCGCGACGTCGACCCAGCTCCAGCCGAAGCGCGGATCCCAGATCCAGCGTCCGGTGGTGTAGGGCGCCCAGTCGGCCGCCACACCGTCCGGCACCCACACCGACCCGTACTCGGAGACCACCCGCCACGTGCCGTGCTGATCCAGATCGTCGATGCCCGAGATGCCCTCGGGCGCGTAGCGCGCGCTCACGGTGTCGACGAGGGCGTCGGTCCGCGCGTAGTTCCAGCGGTCCCACACGTCGGGCTCGGGGGCGACGAAGCGCTGCCCCGCGGCGCCGTCGGCGCCCAGGACCACCTGCTCGCTCGTGGCGACGGCGACGGACTGGCCGCCTCCCGACGCGACGGTGGTCATCGTCGCGGTCCCCCCGCGCCGGGTGATGAACGAGGTGCGATCGGGCGTCACGTCGACGCGGAAGTAGCCGGGCCGGTCGATCGTGAAGGCGGCGGCCGGCGTGTCCAGCTCGATGGCCCGGCCCGGATCGAGCGCGCGCAGGTCGAGCGAGACGTGGCCGGCCGCGATCTTGAGCTGCAGGAAATCGGGCTCGTGGTTCTCGATACCGATCTGGCTGTCGCCCCAGCCGCGCACGAATCCCCGCGCGTCGAGCTGGATCTCGAGGTGGCCGCGGTTGCCGGTGTAGAGCTGATCGCCCGCGGCCAGCGGCGTGTTGACCTGGGCGGGGACCCAGTCGTCGCCGCCGGGGCGCCAGAACGACACGTCGCCGTCGGTGTAGCTCAGCCGCGGGGGAGTCGCTGCGGTCGCGTCGGATTGCGCGCCCGCCTCACCGGCCGACGGCGCGGCCGCGGGAGGCGCGGGAGGCTCGGCGGCGCGGGCGCCGGGCGCGGTTCCGATCAGCACGGTCAGCGTCAGGACGATCGCGATCGCTCGCTTGCAGGTGGTGGCAATCATGGCTCGGGCCCTCCGGTCGGCTGCCCGTTATCGAGAAGGTGCCGGCAGAGACGGCACCTGATGACCTTTCGCGTACATGCACTGCACATAGGCATTGTCGTAGCGGCGCTGCACTTCGAAGGCGGGAACCTCGACGAACGCGCCTCTCACCTGATTGGCGGCCCACTCGCGGCAGACGTGCACGTCGGCCTGGAACTGCTCGAAGGGTTTGCCGGCGCCGGGCAGCACCAGCACGCTCGGCCCCGCGGGGGCCGTCGCGCAGCCGGCGCACGCCAACGTCGTCACCACCGCCGCCATCCATGTGGCACGCATTCATTCGTCTCCTGTCCATGCGGGGTCCGCCGATTCACGCCAGATCAGACGAGGGGTGGAGGCGGGGAATTCGGGAAGAAACGACCGGGATCGACACGTAAACGGCTCCGGGCGGAGCCGCGTCCAACCAGGCGGCTCAGCCGCCGAGGGCCCGCCGCATCCGCTCGAGGCCTTCGGTCAGCAGCGAGCGCGGCGTCCCGAAGTTGAGCCGCACGAATCCCTGTCCGCCCCGGCCGAACAGTGCGCCGTCGTTGAACGCCACCTTCGCGCGCTCGAGGAAGAAGGTGAACGGGTCCGCGGCGGCGGGTCCGGCGTTGCGGCAGTCGAGCCACGCGAGATAGGTCCCCTCGGGGGCGACCAGCGTCACGCCGGGCAGGTGCGTGCGGACGTAGTCGGCGAGGAAGTCGCGATTGGCCTCGAGGTACCGCATCAGCTGCTGCAGCCACTCGTGCCCGTCGCGGTACGCGGCCAGGGCGGCGGCGTAGCCCATGATGTTCACCTGGGCCTGCACGAAGTCGCCGCGTGCGGCCAGGAACCGCTCGCGGAGCGCGGCGTTCGGGATCACTGCGATCGAGACCTTGAGCCCGGCGAGGTTGAAGGTCTTGCTGGGCGCCATCAGGGTGATGGTCCGCTGCTCGACCTCGGGGCCGAGCGACGCCATCGGGATGTGCTGCTGGCCCGCGTAGAGCAGGTCGCAGTGGATCTCGTCGGCGATGATGGGCAGCGAGCGCTCGAGGCAGATCGCGGCCATGCCGGCCAGCTCGTCGCGGGTGAAGACGCGCCCCACCGGGTTGTGGGGGTTGCAGAGCAGGAACGCGCGAGTGCGGTCGTGGATCGCGGCGCGGAATGCGTCGAGATCGGCCACGTAGCGCCCGTCGCGCTGCCGGCCCAGCGGGGCCTCGTCGCGCGTGAGGTCGTGATTGCCGGGTGAGCGGAGGATCGGCGGATAGACCGGCACCTGCATCAACAGCCCGTCGCCCGGGCTGGTGAGGGCGCGGCACGCCACGTTGAAGCCGGGGATCACACCCGGGATCAGCACCACCGCCTCCGGCGAGACCTTCCAGCCGTAACGCTGCCGCACCCGCTCCGTGAAGACCTCGGCGAACTCGGCGTCCTCGAAGCCATAGCCGTACACGCCGTGCTCGACCCGCTCGCGCATCGCGCGCACCACCGGCTCGGGCGAGGGGAAGTCCATGTCGGCGACCCAGAGCGGCAGCACGTCGGCGGGATACTTGCGCCACTTGTTGCTGTTGGTGCGTCGGCGGTCGACGACGCGGTCGAAGTCGTAGATCATCGACCACCCCTCACCCTGCCCTCTCCCCTGAGGGGAGAGGGGACGGCGCGCGCCCCCACCCGCCGCGCTGAGGGGAGAGGGGACGGCGCGCCCTCACACCCTCTCCCCGTGAGGGGAGAGGGGACGGCGCGCCCTCACACCCTCTCCCCGTGAGGGGAGAGGGCAGGGTGAGGGGCGAATTCAACGCGGAGCGGTCACAGACAGGATTCGAACAGGCCCGCGGCGCCCTGACCGCCGCCGATGCACATCGTCACCACGCCGTACTTCGCCTTGCGGCGCAGCATCTCGTTGGCGATGGTGCCGACCATGCGCGAGCCGGTCATGCCGAAGGGGTGGCCGATCGAGATCGAGCCGCCGTTGAGGTTGAGCTTGTCCATCGGGATGCCCAGCTTGTCGCGGCAGTAGACCACCTGCGAAGCGAAGGCCTCGTTCAGCTCCCATACGTCGATGTCGTCCATCGTCAGGCCGTTGCGCTTGAGCAGCTTCGGCACCGCGTAGATCGGCCCGATGCCCATCTCGTCGGGCTCGCAGCCGGCCACCGCGAAGCCGCGGAAGATCAGCTTCGGCTTGATGCCGAGGGCCTTGGCGCGGTCCGCCGACATCACGAGCGTGGCGGAGGCGCCGTCGGAGAGCTGCGAGGAGTTGCCCGCGGTGACGGTGCCCTTGCCGCTGGTCTTGTCGAAGTGAGGCGGCAGCGACATGAGGCCCTCCAGCGTCGTGTCGGGACGGTTGCACTCGTCCTTGTCGACGTAGTAGTCCTCCTTGCCCACGATCTCCCCCGTCTTCTTGTCCACGATGCCGCGCACCACCTGCAGGGGAGCCAGCTCCTCCTTGAAGAAGCCGTCCTGCTGGGCCCGCGCGGTGCGCTGCTGGCTCACCAGGGAATACTCGTCCTGCATCTGCCGGGTGATGTTGTAGCGCTTGGCCACCACCTCCGCGGTGTCGCCCATCACCATGTAGATGCCGGGCTTCTTCTCCTTCACCCACGGGTTCGGGTCGCCGTCGCGCTTCATCATCGTGATCGATTCGAGGCCGCCGCCGATCGCGGCGTCGGCCTGCCCCATGACGATCTGGTGGGCCGCCATCGCGATGGCCTGCAGCCCAGACGAGCAGAAGCGGTTGACCGTCGTGCCCGCGACCGAGACGGGCAGGCCCGCCCGCACCAGCGCCACGCGCGCGACGTTGCTGCCCTGCGGCCCGTTCGGCTGGGCGCAGCCCAGGATCACGTCTTCGATCTCGGCCGGGTCGAGCTGCGGGGCCTTGCCGAGCACGTCCTTGATGCAGTGGGCGGCCAGATCGTCCGGACGGGTCATGTTGAAGGATCCGCGATGGGACTTGGCGAGCGGGGTGCGGGAGCTGGCGACGACGACAGCCTCTCTCATGGGGGCTCCTTTCTCGTGGGGGGTACGCAGGGGAGTATACCCGAAGCGCCGGGCTTCGGGGCGCGCCTTGGGTGGCCGCGGCCGCCTTTGACAAGGGCCGCGGGCTGTAGAAGAATCGGCGCCCTGAGGAGCCCACCCGCCTCCCACCGGCCATGCGTTTCGGCGATCACTGGCGTCAGGTCGGGATCAGTCTCTCGCGCCATCGACTGCGCACCGGCCTCACTGCGCTCGGCGTCTTCTGGGGGGTGTTCATGCTGGTGCTGCTCCAGGGCGTCGGCAAGGGGCTGGAGCGCGGGGTGTTCGAGATCTTCCGCGACGACGCTTTCAACAGCATCTGGGTGAACGGCGGGCACACCACGATGCCGTACCAGGGGCTGGTGTCCGGCCGGGCCATCCGGCTGTCCATCGACGACGTGGCCGCGGTCGGCCTGGCCCTCCCCGCCATCGGTGATCTCAGTCCGCGGCAGCGCTCCGACCGGCCGGTGGCCTTCGGCCGGCTGAGCCAGTCGTTCGAGATCCTCGGGATCCACCCCGGTTACCACGTCGTCGAGCGCACCATCCTGCGGCAGGGACGGCTCGTGAACTGGCGCGACGTGCAGGAGAACCGACGGGTTGCGGTCATCGGCAGCCGGGTGGTCGAGCTGCTCTTCCGGGATCGCGATCCGATCGGCGAGCGCATCGAGATCGGCGGCGCGGGCTATCTGGTCGTGGGCACCTTCACCGATACCGGCGGCGAGCGCGAGCTGCGCCGCATCTACATTCCCTATCCGGCCTATCAGCGCTCCTTCGGCCCCGACCGGCTGCTCGAGTCGATCACGTTCACGATTGCCGAGCACACCGATCCGGTGGCTCTGGAGGCCCGGGTCCGCGCGGTACTCTCGACCCGCCACCGGTTCGATGCCTCCGACCGCGCCGCGGTCTCGGTGTGGAACAACCTGGAGGAGTACAAGAAGTTCCGCGCCCTCTTCACCGGCGTGTCGGCCTTCGTGACCCTGGTGGGCGTGGCCACGCTCTGCGCGGGGCTGGTCGGGGTCGGCAACATCATGCTGATCGCGGTGCGGGAGCGCACCCGCGAGATCGGCCTGCGGAAGGCGGTGGGGGCGACGTCGCGGACGATTCTCACGATGATCCTGCACGAAGCGCTGGTGATCACGACGGTATCGGGATACGTGGGCCTCGTCCTTGGTGTCGGCTGCGTCGAGCTGCTGCGGCGCTCCGGCCTCCGGGCCGAGTACTTCCGCGATCCCGAGGTCGACCTGGCGGGAGCGGGGCTCGCCCTCGGGGCGCTGATCGCAGGTGGCGTCGTCGCGGGGCTGATCCCGGCGCGCCAGGCCGCGCGGGTCGATCCGGCCGAGGCGCTGCGCCATGAGTGACGAGCTGCCGGGCCGCCACGAGGGACGGGCGCGCCGCGCGGCCGTCGCGGTGCTCCTCGCCGTCTTCGCGCTCGGGCTCCTCGGCGCGTCCGCGTACCTCATCTACCCCAAGGCCCGGCGCTCGGAGGCGGAGTACCGGACGATCGAGGCGGCTCCCGCCACGATCCGGCGCGCCGTCATCGCCAACGGCACGATCGCTCCGCGCAAGGAGGTCAACGTCAAGCCGCAGATCTCCGGGGTCATCGAGAAAGTCCTGGTGGCGCGCGGCGACGTCGTGCGGACCGGCGACCTGCTCGCGGTGATCCGTCCGCTCCCCAACCCGGCCGACGTGAGCGCGGCGGAGGCCGAGCTGGACAGCGCGCGGATCAGTCAGCAGCACGCCGAGCAGGACTTCCGGCGCATCGAGCGCCTCTTCCGGCGAGATCTGGTGGCGCGCGCCGACTACGAGAAGCTCGAGCGGGACCTGCAGCTGGCCGAGCAGCGCCTCGCCGCGGCGCGCCGCCGGCTCGAGATCGTGATGACCGGCGCCTCGACCGCGCTGGGGCGGAGCGCCTCGGAGGTGCGGGCCACCGCCCCCGGGACCATCCTGGAGCGCCCGATCGAGATCGGGGCCTTCGTCATCGAGAGCAACACCTTCAACGAAGGCACGACGATCGTGTCGATCGCCGACATGTCCGATCTCGTCTTCCGCGGCAAGGTGGACGAGCCCGACGCGGGAAGCCTGCGCCTCGGGATGCCCGCGGCGGTGGCGATCGGCGCGCTGCCCGGGGAGCGCTACGACGCGCGGCTGGACTTCATCGCCCCCAAGGCGGTCGAGAAGGATGGTGTCACCACGTTCGAGATCCGCGCCGCCCTGACGCTCAAACCCGGGCGCGTGGTGCGCGCCGGGTACAGTGCGACCGCCGAGGTGGTGGTGGCGCACCGGGAGCGCGCGCTCGCGCTGCCCGAGCGGGCCCTGCAGTTCCGCGCGGGCCGACCCTACGTGACCGTCGAGACCGCGCCGGGGATCTGGGAGCCGCGGTCGGTCGAGCTGGGCGTCTCGGACGGCCTCACCACCGAGATCGTGAGCGGCCTCCGACCGGGCGAGCGCGTCCGCCTCGACTGAGCGGCCGCCGGGGCCGCCGCGTCAGCGCTGCGCCGACGGCACCCAGGCGGTGGTCCGCCCGCCGACCGTCTCGTGGCGGATGTGCTCGCCGCGCACGGTGGTGGCCGGCGGTCCGCCGCGCCGATGACCCCAGCGGCGGTGGAACAGCCACCAGCGGGGGAAGCGGTCGCTGTCGGAGCCCGCGCCCACCGCGCGGCCGATCACCGCGCGGATCTTGCTGCGCAGCCGCCGAGCCTCCGCAAGAGACAGCGTCCTGGCCCGGCGCTTCGGCGCGATCCCCGCCTGGTACAGGACCTCGTCGGCGATCCAGTTGCCGATGCCCGCCGCGAACGACTGGTCGAGCAGCACCGCCTTGATCGGCGCGTTGCGCTCCCGGAGCATCGCGTGGAAGCGCGCGGGGGTCGGCAGGGCGCGCCAGGCGTCGAAGCCCAGCGCGCTGATCGGCGGCTCGGCGGGCGGGTCCTGACGCAGCCGGATGCGGCCGAGCCGACGGCCGTCGGCCAGCGCCAGCTCGCCCCCGTCGGCGAAGCGCAGGTGCAGCTTGGTGAAGCGCGGTGGCCAGTCCGGCCGGCTCACGCGCCCGTCCGACACCAGCCGCACCGCCCGGCCCGTGGGGCCGCCCCGGTGCGGGCCGGACACATGAATGCCGCCGGTCATGCCGAAGTGGAGGCACGGCCACGGTCGCCGGTCCAGCTCGAGCCAGAGGTGCTTGCCGTGACGCCGCACCGCCCGCACGCGACGGCCGACCAGCGCGCGGCGAAAGCGAGCCGGGGTGACGCCTTCGAAGACGATCGGGTCGTCGGCGACGTGCGCCTCGACGATGCGACGTCCCGCCGCGATGTTCTGGGCCGCGCGCCGCGCGGCCTCGACCTCGGGCAGCTCGGGCACGGGAGGACCCGGACGATCAGCCCTCGCCGAGCTGGGGCGGCGCGCCGCCGTCGATCACGATGGTCTCGCCGTTCATGAACGAGGCCGCCGCGGAGGCGAGGAAGATGCAGGGATAGGCGATCTCCTCCACCGTGCCCCAGCGTCCCATGCCGACGCGGGCGGCCACCGTGTCGTAGGCCTTCTTGGCCGCGGCGGGGTCCTGCTTGGTGAGCACGCCCATGTAGCCCTCGGTCTCGATCGGCCCGGGCGCGATGCAGTTCACCCGGACGCCCCGGCGGCCCCACGCCATGCCCAGCTCGCGGGTGAAGGTGATCACCGCGGCCTTGGCGGCGCCGTAGTGCGACATCATGGTCGAGCCGTAGACGCCAGCGATCGACGAGATGTTGATGATGGAGCCGCCGCCCGGCTGTTCCATCATCTGCTTGCCCGCCCACTTGCAGCCGAAGAAGGTCCCGTTGAGGTTGATGCCGATCACCGTGTTCCAGCCGTTGGCCGAGATGTCCTCGACCTTGGCCCGGAACGAGGCCCCCGCGTTGTTGACCATGACGTCGAGGCGGCCCATCTCCTTGACGGTGCGCTCGACCAGGCCCTTGACCTGGTCTTCCTGTCGCACGTCGAGCGCCACGCAGAAGGAGCGGCGGCCCAGCTTCTGGATCTCGGCGGTGACCGGCTCCAGGTTCTCGATCTTGCGGCTTGCGATCACCACGTCGGCGCCGGCGCGGGCGAACTCGATCGCGATCGACTTGCCGATGCCGACGCCGCCACCGGTGACGATGGCGACCTTGTTCTCGATCGAAAAGGGCGACGCGGCCATGGCGCGAGTCTCCTCCGGCTCTCCCTCGGGGGCCTTCTCCCTCTCCCCTCCGGGGAGAGGGCAGGGTGAGGGGCGGCGCGCGGCCGCGCGCGCGAACGCGCGGATTATACCCAGTCGCCGGGCGGCGCGCTCTCGAAGGCGACGGGTCGCCGCGTGACCGGGTGCTCGAAGGCCAGCCGCATCGCGTGCAGGCAGAGCCGTCCCGCCGCGCTCCGGGGCCCGCCGTGAGCGAGGTCGCCCACGATCGGGCAGCCGGACTCGGCCAGCTGCACGCGGATCTGGTGACGGCGTCCCGTGCCCAGGCGCAGCTCGAGGAGCGTGCCCTCGCGGCGCCGGCCGATCACGCGATAGCGGGTGATCGCGAGCCGGCCGCGCGCCGCCGATCGCACCCGCAGCATCCGATCCTCGGCCAGCCGGCTCTCGAGCGTGCCCTCCGCGCGCGGCGGCCGGCCGTCGACCAGCGCCCGGTACACGCGCTCCACGCTCCGCGCCTCGAACTGCGCCTGGAGCGCGCGCTTCACCGGCTCGCTCTTGGCGAGCACCAGCAGCCCCGACGTCTCGCGATCCAGCCGGTGGACGATGAACGGCCGCTGCCGCTTGGCCGCGAGGTAGTCCCGGAGCAGGCGATAGACGGTGCGCGCGCGCTCCCGCTCGGTGGCGATGGTGAGCAGGCCGGACGGCTTGACCACCACCAGCAGCGCGTCGTCCTCGTGGACGAGGGTCAGCTCGCGCGGGAAGACCGCGCGCCGGCGCGCGCCGAGCCCGATCACCGCGTCCGGGCCGACCGGCAGCCGCCCGTCGCGGCACGCGCGGCCGTCGACGGTCACGCGCCCGCTCTCGAGCCACTGCCGGAGGCTCCGGCTCGACGCCTCCGGATAGAGCGTGCGCAGCCGCTCCGCGAGGGTCACTCGCCGCGCAGCACGCCGAGCGGCCGCCGCCCCAGGAGCCGCCGCGTGCCGAGGAGCCCGACCAGCAGCGCGAGCCCGGTCGCCGAGAGCACCCCGGCGAGCAGGGCGCCGGGCGCCCATCGTCCCGGCAGGTCGAAGGCCCAGCGCATCACCGCCCAGGCCAGCGCGGCGGCGAGCGCGCTGCCCGTGACCCCGGCGGCCGCGCCGAGGAGGACGTACTCGACCGCGAAGACGCGGGCGACGAAGCCGCGCGTGGCCCCGACGACCTTCAGGATCACCGACTGGTAGAGGCGCTGCTGCCGGGTGATCGCCAGCGCCCCCGCCATCACCACGAGGCCGGCCACGATGCTGAACGCGGCGACCAGCCGGACCGCGAGGGCGATCTGGTCGAGCACGCCGCGCACGCGCTCCAGGACTTCGCGGACCGGGATCGCGGTGACGTTGGGCAGCTCGGCCACCACCGCCGATTGCATGGGGCCTTCCCGGTCGGGGCGCGTCTGCACGGTGGCGATGAAGGTGCTCGGGGCGCCCTCGAGCGCGCCGGGCGAGAAGATCACGAAGAAGTTGGACGTGAGGCTGCGCCAGTCCACGTGGCGGAGATTGGAGACGCGCGCGGCGACGGGTACGCCCTGCACGTCGAAGGTCAGTCGATCGCCCGGACGCACCCCGAGCTGGCCGGCGATCTCCTCCTCCACCGAGATCAGCGGCTCCCCCGCCGCCTCGGCGGCCGTCCACCAGCGCCCCGCCACCACCGTGTTGTGGCGCGGTGGCTCCTTCGCCCACGTGAGCACGTACTCGCGCGTGAGGGCCCAGGTCTCCTCGCGACGCGTCCGCTCGGGCGGGGAGATCGGCGCGCCGTTGATCGCGGCCAGCCGGGCGCGCACTACCGGGGTCAGCTCGGCGGGCGCGATCGCGCCGTGCTCGGCCACGAGACGCGCGAACGGCTCGGCCTGATCGGGCTGGATGTCGATGAAGAAGAACGCGGGAGTCTCGTCGGGGCCGCGGTCGGTCATCTGCGAGCGCAGGCCGCTCTCGAGCACCGCGATGGCGACCACGAGCATCACCGCCAGCCCCAGCGAGACCAGCACCGGTCCCGCCTGGCTGCCCGGCCGGTGCAGGTTGGCCGCGCCCTGACGCCAGGCCGCCCCGCGCCAGGGCACCCGCCGCGCGAGGGCGACGACCCCGCGGGCGCCCAGGGCCAGCAGCCCGAGCGCGACCGCGAGGCCGCCCGCGAACAGCGCGCCGATCTTCCACGAGCCGGCCTGCCAGAGGGCGAGCGCAGCCAGCCCGAGCGCGATCGGCACCATCGCGAGCCACGGCCGGCGGCCGGGCCGGCGGGCCTCCGCCTCGCGGCGCAGGATCAGCGCGGGCGGCACATGCCGGATGCGGAGCAGGGGCCAGAGCGCGTAGAGCAGCGTCACGCCCACGCCCATCGCGAGCCCCCGCAGCACCGCGCGCGTCGAGAACGTCAAAGTCAGGTCGATGGGCAGCAGGCGCGTCAGCGCCGGCGCGAGCAGCGGCTGGATCAGGCTGCCGAGCGCGGCGCCGAGGAGGCTGCCGCCCAGCCCGAGCGCCGCGATCTGGAGCAGGTACGCGATCAGCAGCGGCCGCCAGCCCGCCCCGAGCGCCTTCATGATCGCGATCGAGGCCTGCTTGTCCGCCATGAAGGCGCTCACGCTCACCGCCACCCCGATGCCGCCGACCATGAGGGCGACCAGGCCGGTGAGGCCGAGGTACATCGTGAGCTGATCCCAGAACCGGCGGAGGCCGGGCTGGGCCTGGGTGTACGTCGTCACGCGCTGGGCGATCGGCAGCCGGGCGGCGGCGCGATCGCGAAAGGCCTCGGCGTTCCCGCCGTCCGGCAGGCGGAACAGGGTCCGATGGCGCACGCGGCTGCCCGGCTGGATGAGGGCGGTGCGGTCGAGATCCGCGGCCGCGATCAGCACGCGCGGCCCCAGCGAGAAGACGCCGATCGCGCGATCCGGCTCCTTCAGGATCACCCCGGTGATGGTCAGCTCGGCCGCGCCCACGCGGAAGGAGTCGCCCACGCGCAGCCCGAGACGGGACAGCAGCGACTCGTGCACCAGCGCGCGCCCGTCGCCGATGAGCGTGTCGAGCGCGCCGGCCGGCTCGGTCACCAGCGCCCCGTGGAGCGGATAGCCCGCCTCCACCGCCTTCAGCTCCACCAGCTGGGTCACGTGCGGGCCGGCCTGCGCCATCGCCACCACCTCGCGCACGCGCGTGACCGCGACGGACTCCCGCGAGAGGCCCGCGGCGGCCACGATCTGCTCGGGCGGCACCGGCAGGGGCTGGCTGCTGCGGATCTCCACGTCGCCGCCCATCAGGGATCGCGCCGAGTGCGCCACGGTGCGCTCGAGGCTGTCCGCGAAGCTGCCCACCCCGACGAGCGCGGCGACTCCGAGGGTGACGCAGGCGAAGAAGTAGCCGAAGGCGCGCCAGGCGCCCCGCGTCTCGCGCCAGGCGAGGCGGAGCACGAAGCCGGTCACTCGTCGCTCACGATGCGACCGTCGCGCAGGGTGACCACGCGATCGGCGTGCGCGGCCAGCGCCGCGTCGTGGGTGACCAGCACCAGCGTGCAGCCGAGACGACGATTGACGCCGACCAGCAGGTCGATGATCTGCTTGCCGGTCGCGGAGTCGAGATTGCCGGTGGGCTCGTCGGCCAGGAGCAGCGGCGGCTCGAGTGCGATGGCGCGCGCCACCGCGACCCGCTGCTGCTCGCCGCCGGAGAGCTGCACCGGATAGTGGTGGGCGCGCCCGGCCAGCCCCAGCTCGGCGAGGAGGGCCCGGGCCCGATCGCCCGCGCCGCGGCGCCCGGCCAGCTCGAGCGGCACCGCCACGTTCTCCTGCGCGGTGAGCGTCGGGATCAGATGATAGGACTGGAAGACGTAGCCGACGTGATCGCGTCGGAAGCGGGCGAGGGCATCCTCGTCGAGGGCGGTGACGTCGACACCCGCCACCTCGATGCGCCCGGCGGTCGGCTGATCCAGCCCCGCGACGAGCCCGAGCAGGGTCGACTTGCCGCTGCCCGACGGCCCCGCGATGGCGAGGAACTGACCGGCCGGCACCTCCAGCGACACGTCGGTGAGGATGGTCACGACCCGGCCGCCGCTGGCCAGCCGCATGGAGAGCCCAGACACGGAGATCATGGCGCCGTCCATACTACACAAGCGAGCGGGCGGGGCCCGGCGGCTAGCGGGGCCGCGATCGGAACGGCGCGGCCAGCGGCTCGCCGATGAACAGGCCCTGCCCGGGCCACGCGACGCTCTTCCAGTACGCCTCGATCAACGTCTCGCCGCGCATGTAGCGGGCGATCAGCAGCGCGGGGAACGGGAACTTCATCGGGAAGTTGCACGGCTCCGCCACCGTGCCGTAGCTGCCGGTGGCGCCCGCCTCGAGCCAGCGCAGCGCGCTCATCTGCTCGTGGCCGGTGAGCACGCCGCCGCTCGAGGTCAGGTGATCGGCGACCGCGCCGGGCAGGAAGTGCAGCGTCTCGAGGCCTCCAACCACGCCGACGCCGGTGAAGTAGAAGAGCACGTCCTGGCGGTCGCGCAGCTGGTCGGCGTCGAGGCGCTGGACCCGCAGCGGCAGGCCGAGCTTCTCCACCAGGTCGTAGCGGGCCGCGCGGGTGTTGCGGGCCCGGTCCGAGGTGGACAGCAGATACGCGGTACCGGACGGGAACGTTCCGTCCGAGGCCACGCCGCGGTCGATCAGGGCGCGGACGTCCGCCACCGTCGTCCCGGCCAGCAGCATCGCGGGCCGCATCGTGAGGTCGCGGAACGGCGCCCGGCGGTTGGAGTTGAAGTACGGGCTCGGCTTCGTCGGCCGGCAGCCCTCCGCGCAGAAGGCGGGATCGAAGCCGAAGGCGAAGGCGGTGGTGACCGACAGGCAGTCCACCCGGAACGGAGTCGTCCAGGCCAGCGCCAGAACCTGGACCGCGGCGGGGAGGTGGGCGTCGAGCTCGGCCTTCGCGCTCTCGAACTCCTGACGTGTGATCTGCCCCTGGCCGACCGGCAGCGTGATGGGGACGACGTTCTCCCGGGGAATTTCGCGCCGCCGCGCGTAGTACTCGCCGATCTCCACGCTCTTCGGATCGGCCACGTTGACCACCACCCCGAGCTCGGCGGAGGTCAGCGCGGCGACCCCGGGCGCGGTGGCGAGGCCGCCCGGCGCGAGGAGGCACACCGCGGCCAGCCAGCAGAGCAGCGCAGCGGAGCGCGGGCGGCGGGCGGACACGGCCCATACTACACTGGCGCCATGCGCGCGCTGCTCGGCGGCCTGCTCCTGCTCGTGCAGGTCGTGGCCGCGTGCTCGACTCAGCCGACCGCGTCGGCCGGCGAGGAGCGCGTCGTGCTCGCGTTCGGCGACAGCCTCACCTCCGGCCTCGGCGTGCCCGCCGACCAGACCTACCCGGCGCAGCTCGCCGCGCGCCTCACCCGCGAGGGCTACGACTACCGGGTGGTCAACGCCGGCGTCTCCGGAGACACCACCGCCGGCGGCCTGCGCCGGGTGGACTGGGCGCTGCGCCTGCGGCCCGAGGTCGTGATCGTCGAGCTGGGAGTCAACGACGCGCTGCGGGGCCAGAAGCTCGCCTCGGTGCGCGAGAACCTCGAGCAGATCGTCGCGCGGTTCCAGGCCTCGGGCGCCCGCGTGCTGATCGCGGGGATGCGATTGCCGCCGAACTACGGCGACCCCTACGCGGCCGACTTCTACCGGCTCTACCGCGAGGTCGCTCGAGCGCGAGATGCGCCGCTGATGCCGTTCTTCCTGAACGGCGTCGGGGCCATCCCGCGCCTGAACCAGCCCGACGGCATCCATCCGACCGCGGAGGGCTACGCGATCGTGGTCGACCGGCTGTGGCCGTACCTCGTTCCCCTCTTGCGGAAGTAGCCCGCAGGTTGCCAGAAACGCCTTTCCCGACTACTATATGGCCGTCGTCGCTCACTAACGCGTCATTCCCCCAAGGGGAGCCCATGACCACACAGTCCGGGGAGTTCTCGCTCGAGGCGAAATACACGCAGGAGCGCGGGCGTATCTACCTGTCGGGCATCCAGGCCCTCGTGCGCCTGCCCCTCGATCAGCACCGCGCCGACCTCCGCCGCGGGCTCAACACCGCGACGTTCATCTCCGGGTACCGGGGGTCCCCGCTCGGCGGGCTCGACCAGACGCTCGAGCGCATGTCCACGCTGCTCAAGGCGCACGACGTCGTGTTCTCCTCGGGGCTCAACGAGGATCTGGGTGCCACCGCGGTGTTCGGCAGCCAGATGGCGGGGCTGTTCCCGAAGCCGAAGTACGACGGCGTGCTCGGCGTCTGGTACGGCAAGGCGCCCGGGGTGGACCGCACCGGCGACGTGTTCAAGCACGCCAACTACGCCGGGGTCGGCAAGAACGGCGGCGTGCTCGCGCTGGCCGGCGACGATCCGGTCTCGAAGTCGTCCACGCTGCCCAGTCACTCCGAGGTCGCCCTCTACGACGCGTTCATGCCGACGATCTTCCCGGGCAACGTCCAGGAGATCCTCGACATGGGCCTGCACGGCTTCGCGCTCTCGCGCGCCTCCGGACTCTGGGTCGGCGTGAAGATCGTCACCAACGTGGCCGACGAGGCGGGCACCGCCGAGGTGGATCCGGACCGGGTGAGCCCGGTGATCCCGGTGGTCGAGCTGGACGGCAAGCCGTTCCAGCACCAGATCAACGTGAACCTGATCCCCCCGTACGGGCTCGACATGGAGCGCACGATCCACTTCGCGCGCCTCGAGGTGGCCCGACGCTACGCGTACGAGAACAAGCTGAACCGGATCACGGTGCCGACGCCCAACGCGTGGTTCGGCATCCTCACCACCGGCAAGACGTACTACGACGTCCGCCAGGCCCTCGCCGAGATGGGTCTCGACGACGCGGCCCTGCGCCGCTACGGCATCCGCCTCCTCAAGATGGGCATGCTGTTCCCGATGGAGCCGCGGGTGGTCCGGGAATTCTCGCGCGGCCTGCAGGAGATCCTGGTCGTCGAGGAGAAGCGCTCGTTCCTCGAGCTGTTCGCCAAGGACGTGCTCTACGGCATGACCGATCGGCCGCAGGTGGTCGGCAAGGCGGACGAGGAGGACCGGCTGCTGCTGCCGCCGGTGGGCGAGCTCGACTCCGACGTCATCGCCCGCGCGATCGCCCGGCGCCTCGCGCGCCGCATCCGCATCGACTCGGTGGAGGCGCGCATCCAGCATCTCGACGAGGTGAAGCGCCGGCCCCGGCCCATCACCCTGGCCCGCACCGCCTTCTTCTGCTCGGGCTGCCCGCACAACCGCTCGACGGTGGTGCCGACGGGCAGCGTGGCCGCGGCGGGCATCGGCTGCCACGGCATGGCGATGGGCATGGACCGCGGCATCATCGGGGTGACCCACATGGGGGGCGAGGGCGCGCAGTGGATCGGGGTCGCTCCGTTCACCGAGACGCCGCACCTGTTCCAGAACATCGGCGACGGCACCTTCTTCCACTCGGGCGGGCTCGCCCTGAACTACGCGGTCGCCGCCGGCGTCAACATCACCTACAAGATCCTCTACAACGGCGCGGTGGCCATGACCGGCGGCCAGAACGCGGCGGGCGCGCTCTCGATCCCCGCGCTGAGCCGGCGGCTCGAGGCCGAGGGGGTCAAGCGCATCGTCATCACCAGCGACGACCCGGGCAAGTACGCGGGCATCTCGATCGCGGGCAACGCGGAGGTCTGGCACCGCGACCGCCTGCTCGAGGCCCAGGCCGCGCTGGCCGCGACCCGTGGCGTCACCGTGCTGATCCACGACCAGCACTGCGCGGCCGAGAAGCGGCGGCTGCGGAAGCGGGGCAAGATGGTGGACCCGCAGATGCGGGTGTACATCAACGAGCGGGTGTGCGAGGGCTGCGGCGACTGCGGCAAGAAGTCGAACTGCCTGTCCGTGCAGCCGGTCGACACCGAGTTCGGCCGGAAGACCGCGATCCACCAGTCCTCCTGCAACAAGGACTACTCGTGCCTGCTCGGCGATTGCCCGTCGTTCCTGTCGGTCGAGGTCGTCGGCCCCGCGCCCAAGAAGGAGCGCCGGCTCACCCCGCTCGAGGGCGAGCTGCCCGAGCCGGCGCTGAAGGTGCCGAGCGAGGGCTTCGCGGTGCACATGATGGGCATCGGCGGAACCGGAGTCGTGACCATCAACCAGATCCTGGGCACCGCGGCTTTGCTCGACGGCCGGCAGGTGCGCGGGCTCGACCAGACCGGGCTCAGCCAGAAGGGCGGCCCGGTGGTGTCGGACCTCAAGATCTCGATGGAGCCGATCGAGCGCTCCAACAAGATCTCGGCCGGCTCGGCGGATCTCTACCTCGGGTTCGACCTGCTGGTGGCCACCGATCCGGGCAACCTGGACAAGGCCGAGTCGGGGCGGACCATCGCGGTGGTGTCCACGAGCCAGATCCCCACCGGCCAGATGGTCGTGGACACCGCGGTGCACTTTCCGGAGCTGTCCAGCATGCTGATGAGCATCGACCGGGTGACCCGCAAGGATCCCAACGTCTATCTCGACGCCCAGGCCATCGCGGAGGGGCTGTTCGCGGACCACATGGCGGTCAACCCGATCATGCTGGGCGCGGCCTACCAGGCCGGCGCGCTGCCCATCACCGCCGCGTCGATCGAGAAGGCCATCCGCATCAACGGCGTCGCGGTGGAGATGAACCTGCTCGCTTTCCGCTGGGGTCGCATGGCGGTGGTGGACCGCACCAAGGTGGAGACGGCGGTGGCCGAGGCCGCCGCGGTCGATGCGGTGGAGGAGACGCGCGTCCTGAGCGCGGAGGCGCGCGCCCTCGTGGACTCGGTGGAGGCCACCGGCGAGCTGCGGCGGCTGCTCGAGATTCGCGTGCCGGAGCTGATCGCCTATCAGAACGCGGCCTACGCGCGCGAGTACGTCGACTTCGTGCGCCGGGTCGCCCAGGTGGAAGCGGAGCGCGCCCCCGGCCGCCAGGGCTTCGCGGAAGCGGTCGCGCGGCATCTCTACAAGCTGATGGCTTACAAGGACGAGTACGAGGTGGCGCGGCTGCACCTCGACGCCGCGGTGTCCGCGCGCCTGGCGTCGAAGTTCGGACCGAAGATCCGCACCTACTGGCACCTGCACCCCCCGCTGCTGCGCGCCCTCGGCCTCAAGAGGAAGCTGCGGATCGGGGCGTGGTTCACGCCCGCCTTCCGAATGCTGCGCGCGCTGAAGGCGCTGCGGGGCACCGCGTTCGACCCGTTCGGCCGTGCGGAAGTGCGGCGGCTGGAGCGGGCGCTGATCGGCGAGTACCGGCAGCACATCGAGACCGCGCTGGTGCGGCTCACCCCGATCACCCACGACACCGCGGTGGCCCTCGCCGGGCTGCCCGACGAGATCCGCGGCTACGAGCAGGTCAAGCTCGACAGCGTGGCGCGGTTCCGCGAGAAGGCGAAGCAGCTCACGGCGCAGCTCAACTGAACGGAGGGCTCTCGACGGTGAGATCACTGCTGCTGCTCCTCGGTGTGGCCGCGGGCGTGGCCGGATGCGCGAGCGCGTCGGATCGGGCGCCGCTCTCCGCGGAGGCGACGCTCAAGGACAAGGACGGAAAGCAGGTCGGCGTGGCGACGATCATCGAGACTCCGGAGGGCGTGCGGGTGGCGGTGACCGGCTACCGGCTACCCCCGGGCGGTCACGGACTGCACGTCCACGCGGTCGGGCGGTGCGACCCGCCGGAGTTCACCTCCGCGGGCGCGCACTTCAATCCGGGCAACACGCAGCACGGCAAGCAGAATCCGGCGGGACCGCACGCGGGCGATCTGCCCAACCTGGTGGTGGCCGCCTCGGGTGAAGGCGGCATCGACGTGACGACGCGCGCGTTCACCTTGAGCCCGGGTCCCACCTCGCTGCTGGGCGACAAGGGCACCGCCCTCGTGGTGCACGCCAACCCCGACGACGACAAGACCGATCCCACCGGCAACAGCGGCGCGCGCATCGCGTGCGGCGTGATCACGAAGTAGCGCCCGCGCGCCCGCTCGCCTCTTCGAGGGCCAGGTCCCGCGACCTGGCCCTCGATGTTTGCTCGGCCCGCAAGAGGTGTAAGCACAGGGTTTCGTTGACAGCCGCGACGACCGGCGCCTAGTATCCGACGAGATCGGCCGCGCGCCGCCACGCGCTCCGCGTCACGCGTGCGCGCCGGTACGGAGGGCACATGCGCAGGCGGCTGCTGGTGACCGGGGCGGGAACCGGAGCGAGCGACAACCTCATCCGGAGTCTTCGCGGCGGCGATCCGTCGTTCTGGATCGGGGGCGTCAACAGCGATCGGTTCGTCCTGAAGAAGTCGATCGCCGATCAACGCTATCTGCTGCCCGCAGCGGAGAGCGAGGAGTTCTCCGCCGCGCTCCTGACCCTGGTCGAGCGCGAGCGCATCGCCCTCGTGATCCCGACCACCGACGTCGAGGTGAGCGCGCTCTCCGAGATGCGCGAGGCCCTCGGGCCGCGCAGCTTCCTGCCCGACCGCGCGGCCATCGCGCGCTGCCAGGACAAGCACGCGCTCGGCGCCCACCTCGCCGCCCACGCGATTCCCATCGCGGACACGCGGCCGGTGACCGACGTGGACGCGCTCCCCGACGTCTTCGCGCGCCTCGGCGGGGCGCCGCCCTACTGGTGCCGGGCCCGCACCGGGAGCCGCTCCCTGGGGGCGGCGCCGATGCGGAGCCCCGAGCAGGCCCGCGCCTGGATGCTCTACTGGGAGGAGATGCGCGGGGTGCCCGTCACCTCGTTCATCGTCTCCGAGTATCTGCCGGGCCGCGACTTCCTCTGCCAGAGCCTGTGGAAGGACGGCGTGATGCGGCTCGCCAACAGCTTCGAGCGGCTGTCCTACTTCGGCGGAGAGAGCAATCCGAGCGGGGTGTCGTCGCTGTCGTCGCTGGCCAAGACGGTCGTGGACACGCGCGTCCTCGAGACGAGCCGCGCCGCGGTGCGCTCGCTCGGCGAGCGCGTCTCCGGGGTGTTCAGCGTGGATCTCAAGGAGAACCGGCGCGGGGTGCCGTGCGTGACCGAGATCAACGCGGGCCGCTTCTTCATCGGCATGACCGCGTTCGACCACGTCAGCAAGCACAATCTGCCGCTCACCTTCGTCCGGCTCGCCCTGGGCGAGCCGGTGGGCCTGCGCGAGGAGTACGACGCGGTCGACGACTACTACCTCGTGCGCGACCTCGACACGCGGCCCGGGGTCTTCCATGCCGACGAGCTGTTCGAGGGGATCGAGACGCTTCCGGAGGCGACGGAGTCGGCCCCGGAAGGGCCGGCCGCGTGATCGCACGTGCCACCGCGCGGCGGCTCATCGCTGCCGCGGGGCTCGGACTCGGGCTCGCCGCGTCCGCGGCCGGCGCCCAGTCCATGCCGGGCCCCGACGCCTGCCGCGCCTGGCCGGCCAGCTACTATCCGATCGATGCCGACGAGCGGCGGCCCCGGGCAAGCCGCCCCGACGAGATCGTGGTGCCGGTGGCGATCCATTTCATGAACGCCGACGTGCCGCACGCGGTCCGGGCCGCCGCCACCGACGACGAGGGCGACAAGATCGCCAAGCCGGGCCGGCGCGTCCACGACGTCTGGACGCGGCAGAGCGTGCGCCGGTTCTTCAAGCAGGACGGGCTCGTCAACGAGATCCTCGACGGTCTCGACGTCCGGCTGGCTCTCGTGCGGGTGGAGGAGTGCCGCTACGATCCCGGTCGGCTGCGCGGCGACGGGCAGCAGGTGGACTGGATCTACACGCCACTGGCCAGCCGGTCGAGAGCCCGCCGCCTGTTCCAGGAGGTCAACGAGCGCTACCGCCACACCGAGACCCCCGCGGTGGACGTGTTCCTCTGGTGGTCGATCGTCGACGGCAAGCCGAGCCTGCGCGGCTACGGCGGCTCGGTGGCCCGCGGTGGCCCCGCGGTGTGGGTGGATCGCATCTGCGCGCTGACCGATCCGCAGACGCGCCTCTTCGACACCCCGGCGCGCTGCGCGTATCTGCTGGCCCACGAGTTCGGCCACGCGCTGACCTTGCGTCACGTCTGTCGGTCGACCGCGAGCGCGCGGGACCCCGACGCGGATCTGAAGGTCGGCGTGTGCGGGGCCGACGACACCAGGTGGCTGATGCACCCGCTGTACCGGGGGAAGCGCGTCTCGTACGAGGAGAAGGGGCAGGTGCGGGACTTCGCGCTTCCGTTCTTCGTTCAACCCTAATCCCAAGGAGACCATCGCATGGGCGGCGGACTGGGTGATTCGCTGGATACCGGTCGGAAGTGGCGGATGACCATCGTGATGAAGGGACCGCTCTCGGAAGCCAACACGAAGAAATTCGACCGAGCCCTCACCGCGCTGGTCAAGAAGTACAAGGGACGGGTCGCCTCGAGCACCCCGAAGCGGAAGCGGGGGAAGTAGCATGACCCGCCTCGCCGGGCCGGAGCGCGAGCCGGCCACCTCGATCGAGCTGACCGGCAGTCTCGGGCGGCGCGAGGCGGAGGCCCTCGCCCTGGAGATCCGCGCGCTCGCCAGACGCGCGGGGGTGGACCTGGAGGGCATCAGCCTGTCCGCGATCGCGGACGGGACGGAGGACGATCCGGCGGACTAGCCCAGGGCGGCGCGCGAGTCCTCCGCGCGCCGCAGCCACACCAGCATGCCAAGCTCACGGAACAGGGCGGCCGCGGCCTCGATCGGGTCGCGCGCCGCCGCACCGAGCCCCCGCCGCTCCGCGAGGCGCCCCATTTCGAGGTCGCAGCGGCCGCGCAGCGGCCGCATGCCGAGCGCGTCGGCCAGGGCGGCCGCTTCGCGGAATCCGACCTCGGCCCGCAGCTGTCCCTCGGCGGCCTCCATCGACGCCTCGGCCGCGATGCACAGCGCGTAGGCCTCCGACCCGCGCTGGCCGTGCCGGCGGGCCAGGTCGAGGGCGTCGGCCGCCCGCTGCCGCGCGTGCTCGAGCCGGCCCGCGACCAGATAGGCCTCGGCCAGCTGCACCATGAGAGGCGCCCGGTTGCTGATCTGCTTGCGCCCCATCGCCTCGTCCACCGCGTGCTCGATGAGCGGCAGCCCTTCCGCGGCGCGGCCGGTCATGACGTAGGCGAGGCCCACGCCGGCGGCCACCGCGGGGAGGTAGGCCTCCAGGTCGTTGCTGCGGCAGAGGGCCAGCGCCTTGCCGAAGGCGGGCGCGGCGAGGGTGGCGTCGCCGCAGAGCAGGTGGGCCTGACCGAGCCCGCGGTAGGCCCACACCAGCGTATCGGGATGGGCCACCGCGCCGGCCAGCACCACCGCGCGCTCCGCCTGGGCGAAGGCCTCCGCGAAGCGCCCGACCTCGGCCAGACAGGTGACCAGAAGCGCGAGCGCGAAGACGGAGGGCAGCACCGGCAGCCCCAGGTGCTCACGGGCCCGGTCGCCCTGCAGCGACTCGACCACCTCGGTGAGCGCGCCGATGGCCTCGTCGTAGGCCCCGAGGGCGTGATGCGCGCGCCCGATGTACATCGCGCTCGCGGTCCGCAGGGCGAAGTCGTCCAGCTCGGTCGCGATCGCGATCGCGGCGGTGCCCCAGCGGATCGCGCCCGGCTGGTCGCCGTTGAGGTGCAGCGCGTTCGCCGCGAACGAGTACGCGCGGCCGAGCCGGGCGCGGTCGCCGATCCGCTCGGCGCCCGCCTGGGCCAGCCGCAGGTGCTCCAGCGTGGTCTCCACCTCGCCGAGAGGGGTCAGCGCGTTGCGCAGATCGAAGTGGAGGTCGACGGTCAGCTCCTGGTTCTCGCGCGAATCCTCCATCTGGCGCAGGGCCTCGAGCGCCTGCTCGTAGCAGGCCGCCGCCGCGCGGTTCGCCGAGTGCGAGAAGGCGCGGGCGCCCGCCTGGCGCATGTAGCGCACCGCCTTGGGCCAGACCTGGCCGCGGAAGGCGTGCTGGGCCATGCGGTCGGCGTGCTCGCCGTGCCCGCTCGCGTAGAGCGACTCCATCGCCTCCAGGATGCGCGCGTGCAGCGCGCGCTGGCCTCGGGCCACGCTGTCGTAGGCGACCTCGTGGGTCAGCGTGTGCTTGAACGTGAAGCCCGGATCGGGCAGCGACTGGTTCTCGTACAGGAACTCGGCGGCCTGCAGCTGGCGCAGATCCTCGGCGAGGACGTCCTCGGGCCGGTCGGCGATGGCGGCCAGGATCGGGTAGGGCACGTCCTTGCCGATGACCGCGGCGCACTGCAGGAGGCGGCGCTGCTCCTCGGCCAGCCGGGTGATGCGGGTGGCCAGCACCTCCTCGACGGTGGCCGGGACCTGGATGCCGGTGACCGGCCGGGTGAGGCGATAGTCCCCGCGGTCACCACTCAGCGCGCCGGTCTCCCGGAGCGCCCGCACGCTCTCCTCGAGGAAGAACGGGTTGCCCTCGGTCCACTCGAAGAGCCGGGGCAGCACCGGCGCGACCGATGGGTGCTCGCCGAGCAGGCCGCGCAGCAGGCTCTCCGCGTCGCCGCTCGACAGGGGATCGACGCGGATCTGGGTGAAGAACGTCTTGCTTCCCCAGGCGTGGGAATACTCCGGACGATAGGTGAGAAGCAGGAGCAGGTCCGCGGTCGGCAGTCCCCCGTCCACCAGCGCGTCGAGCACCGCCTGGGTCTCGGTGTCCACCCAATGCGCGTCCTCCAGCACGAGCAGCACGGGCTGGCGCCGACTCTCCCGTAGGATCAGCCGCTTCAGCGCGTCCAGCGTGCGCCGCCGTCGCTGGGGCGGGTCGAGGCCCACCCACTGGCTGTCGGTCACCGGGACGTCCAGCAGCGTGAGCAGGGGCGGCAGGCTCGGCAGCAGATTTTCGTCGAGCTCGCGCACGCGATCCGAGACGCGGTCGCGCACCTGCGCGGGCGGCTCGGCGCCCTCGAGCTGGAAGTACCGCCGGAGCATCTCCACGATCGGCAGGTACGCTCGGGGAGGCCCGGCCGTGCCCGCCGCCGCGTCGAGCAGCAGCCAGGGCCGGCCCAGCTCGGAGTGGGTGAACTCCCAGAGCAGGCGCGACTTGCCGACCCCGGGCTCGCCGACCAGCCCCACCACCTGGCCGTGCCCTCGCTGGGCCAGCGCGAAGCGGGCGCGCAGCAGGTCCAGCTCGTGGCCGCGGCCGACGAAGCGCGTGAGATGGCCCCAGAGGCCGAGGCCGCTGCCTTCGCGGCCGGCGAGCCGGTACGGCTGGCCGGCCCCCGGGCTCGCGCTGCCGATCGGGGCCAGCGCGAAGCGCCGCTCGAGGAACGGGGCGGTATCGGCGCTCACCACCGCGGAGTAGGGATCGCTGCCGCGCAGCAGCGCCTCGAGCACCGCCGCCGCGGCCTGCCGGCCCGCCTGGTCGAGATGCGGCTCCCCGCTGATCTGGCCCAGCATGTACGAGCCGGTGTGCAGCGCGATCTTCAGCGGAGGGAGCCCCGGCCGCTCCTCGCGCGCGTGCTCCGCCGCTTTCAGCATCGCGAGCGCGGCGTTCGCGGCGCGACGGGGTGCGTCCTCGACCGCGTCGGTGCCGAAGGAGGCGTCGAGCCCGATCTGGCTCAGGCCCTCGACGTGACCGCTGAACGCCTGCACCTTGCTCACCAGCATCTCGAGCCCGCGGCTCGTGTCGAGCAGCTCCTCGTCCGCCTCGGGCGAGACCACCAGCTGGGCCCGCAGCATGGTCACGCGGCGCCGCTCCCAGCGCACGACGCCCAGCGCAGCCGCCGGCGAGGTCGTCGGCACCGGCTCTACCGCCGCGGCCGGCGGCGGGGCGGGCCGGCTCGCGCTCGGGGTGACCGGGGCCCGGCGGACGGGCGGATCCGCGGGCGCGCCCTCGCGCAGGCCCAGCCGGTCGATCCGCGCACGCAGGGTGTTGCGCGAGATGCCGAGCGCGGCCGCCGTCCGCGAGATGTTCCAGCCGGTGGTCTGCAGCGCGGCGCGCAGGTGTTCCCGCATCGCATCGTCCAGGGACACCGGTGCGGCCGGGGTCGGGCCGGCGGCGCCGGGTGCCGCGTCGGCCGTCGCGCGGCGCTCCGGCTCGGTGCCCAGGGCGAGGTCGTCGGCGGTGACCGTCGTGCCCTCGGCGAGGAGGGCGGCGCGCTCGATCACGTTGGAGAGCTCACGAACGTTGCCCGGCCACCGGTAGGCCATCAACCGGTCGCGCGCGTCGGCGGCCAGCGTCTTGGGCCCGAGCGAGTAGTCCGCGCACATGCGGGTGAGGAAGTGCTCGGCGAGCAGCAGCACGTCGGTGCCGCGCTCGTGCAGCGACGGCATGCGCAGGGTGAGGACCGCGAGCCGGTGGTAGAGGTCCTCGCGGAACCGCCGTTCCCGGATGGCCTCCTGGAGATCCGAGTTCGTCGCGCTGATGACCCAGGCGTCGGCCGGCTCCGCGTGGGTGCCGCCCAGCCGGCGCACCGTGCGCTCCTCGAGGACGGTCAGCAGCTTGGCCTGCAGGGCCTCGGGCAGAAGCCCGACCTCGTCCAGGAAGATCGTGCCCAGGTGCGCGGTCTGGAAGAGACCCGCCTTCGCCCGACGTGCATCCGTGAACGCGCCCCGCTCGTAGCCGAACAGCTCGGACTCCAGCAGGGTCTCCGGGATGGCCGCGCAGTTGACGTCGACGAAGGGCCCGCGGGCGCGGGGGCCGTGACGATGGAGGAACCGGGAGACCAGGTTCTTGCCGGTGCCGGTCTCGCCGTGGATCAGGACGGCCGGCAATCGCCGCGTGGTCTGCTGCCGCCGCAGGAAGCGGCGGATCGTCTCGCGGGTCGCCTCGATCGCCTCGCTCTGGCCGAGCAGCTCGACCGTCGGATCCATCGCCAGACAGATTACTCTCCCCGGCCCGCTGGTCAAGTTGCTGCTCAGCTTCTTACCACCCACTGGTCAGTAAACGTTTGCCCTGCTCTTAACGCTCTGGATTACTTGACCTTTGATCTGGCATTTTGCTTGCGAACAGTAGGGGCATGCGCGTGGTCCTCCACATGGTGGTTGCAGTTGCCCTCTTCGTCGCAGCGGTGATCATTGCCGGCTGCGACGCCGCCCGGGTAGGTCAGTGGTGATCTGCGTGACCGAGCCCGAAGCCAGGCCGCTCCGCAGGCCCGACGAAGCCGCGATCGTCCTGGCCCGGGTGTTCGCGGGGCAGAGCCTCGGGGATGGGGCCGAGACGCTTCGCGTGCACATCGCCCATATCGTGGAGGAGGACACTCCGGCCGCGCTCGAGGTCGAGGTGATCTGGGACGCCCGGCTTCCCTCGCGGGGCGCCCGCCTGTACGTCATCGCGGACGAGAACCGCGTGCCGCTCCTCGCGCAGGTCGACCTGCGAGCCGACGTCGTTTCCCGACAGATATCCCTGAGCGTGCGCCTCGATGCCTCGACGCATCTGCGGATCGTCCTGGCCTTCGACGACGGCACGTTGCTGCAAACCGTGCGCTGGGTCTGGGTGTTGCCGCGTGATCCCGACGTGCCTGGACCGGAGAGGAGACCCCGATGACGTCGAACTCGTCAGGCTCGACCGCCGGTGCGTTGTCGCCCGTTCTTCCGCGCAGCGAGGAGTGGCCGGCGGCCGCTCTGTCTCCGGCTCCGCTCCAACGCCGCTCCCGTCCGATGGTGCTGGCCGCGGCGGCGGGACGCGGCCTGCTGTCGAGCTTGCGCGCCGATCCCCGCCAGGCGGTGCAGGAGGATTCGATCCGGTGTCTGGTCTGCGGCGGCTCCTTCCGCCAGCTCACCAACACCCACCTCCGGGTCCACCGGCTGAACGCCGACGAGTACAAGCAGCGCTTCGGCTACAACCGCGGCCGGCCGTTGATGTGCGCGGAGCTGTGCCGCCTGTATACGGATCGCGCGGTGAAGAACGGGCTCGCCTCACGCATCCGCGAGCGCCCGATCCTGGTGCGGCCCGAGCTGCGCCGCCGGGGCGGCACGCGCACGATCGCGCTGGAAGAGCTGCTCACGCGCCGCGACGTGCGACGGCGCGGCCGCGACATGTTGCCCACGTTGTAAGAGCCCCACGGGCCCGCCGGCGTCTGAGCCCCTCCCGGCTCGGACCGGCGGGCTCGGCGCCCCCTCCTGACGCACCGCGTGAGGCGCCCCCCGTCGTCAGACCGTGGAACAGTTGTCGGACCGGAGCCGATGCCGTATATTTCCCGCAGGGTTTCCCACCACCTCGTTCGACATTCGCGCTCGGCGACCACGCGCCGGGCAATAAAGAGAGGGACCACAATGAGGCGTTCCCGCCGGATCGTCGTCACGCTATCGCTTGTCTCGATCGCCATCCTCGTCGCGGTCACCCCGGCCCCGGCCCAGACTCCGAAGTACGGCGGTCACCTGAACCTGATGCAGCGCGAGGATCTCCCGCAGGGCTTCGCGGTCCACGAAACGTCCACCATCGCGACGTCGTTCCCCTCGATGCCCTGCTTCAACAACCTGGTCGTCTTCGACCAGACCAAGCGGGCCGAGACCGTCGACAACCTGGTGGGCGAGCTGGCCGAGAAGTGGTCGTGGCAGGACAACTACCGCAACCTCGTCTTCCTCCTCCGCAAGAACGTCAAGTGGCACGACGGCCAGCCCTTCTCGTCGAAGGACGTGAAGTTCACCTTCGACATGCTGCGCGAGGCGCCGGACGCGCCGGCCAAGCTCCGCATCAATCCGCGCAAGGATTGGTACAGCAACGTGGAGGCGGTCGAGGCGCCCGACGCGAACACGGTGGTCTTCCGCCTCAAGCGGCCGCAGCCGGGGTTGCTGGTCATGCTGGCCTCCGGCTACACCCCGATCTACGCGGCGCACGTCAATCCGGCGAGCTACCGGACCGGCTGCATCGGGACCGGTCCGTTCAAGATGAAGGAGTGGCGGAAGGGCGAGTTCGTGGACTACGTGAAGAACCCGGACTACTTCATGAAGGGCCGGCCCTACCTGGACAGCCTGCGGTACGTGGTGATCAAGGAGCGGGGCACGCGCACCGCCGCGCTGCAGGCGGGGCAGCTCGACGTGTCGTT
Organism: Candidatus Methylomirabilota bacterium; assembly: GCA_035315345.1. NCBI lineage: Bacteria > Methylomirabilota (SeqCode) > Candidatus Methylomirabilota bacterium. The sequence goes on along the minus strand of DATFYA010000105.1, from coordinate 66,316 downwards.
CCCGGGCGAGACCACCAAGACCGCGGCCGAGCAGCTGAAGAAAGCGGTGCCCGGCCTCGTGATCATGCCGGTGGGCACCGCGGTCAACGACAACGTCATCATCAACACCAAGAAGCCGCCCTTCGACAACCCGAAGCTGCGGCTCGCCGTCTCCTACGCCATCGATCGCCGCGCCCTGATCACCGCCGTCCACCAGGGCGGCGCGGTGCCCGGCGCCTCGCAGCCGCCCAGGCCCTACGGGGTGTGGGGCCTGCTCGAGAAGGACCTGCTCTCGCTGCCCGGCTACGGCAAGCCGCAGGACATGAAGGCGCAGGCCCGCAAGCTCCTGGCCGAAGCGGGCATCACCGCGCAGAACCCGCTGCGCGTCGAGATGAGCACCCGCGCCATCGCGATGTACGTGGACCTGGCCTCGTTCGTGATCAACGAGCTGAAGCAGGTCGCCATCGAGGCGACCCTCAAGCAGGTGGAGACCGCGCAGTGGCACCCGATGGCCACCCGCGGCGAATTTCAGATCGGGGCGAACCTCACCGGCCTCGGGGTGGACGAGCCGGACGCGAACTTCAACGAGAACTACGCGTGCGGGTCGCCCCGCAACTACAGCCAGTATTGCAGCGAGGAAGTCATGAAGCTCATCGAGCAGCAGTCGCAGGAGCTGAACCCGCAGAAGCGCATGCAGCTCGTGAGCACGCTGCAGAAGAAGGTGGAGGCCGACGCGGCCCGGCCGGTGCTGGACTGGCGGCTCGACTACTTCACGATGTGGCCGTACGTGAAGGGCCTGGTGCCGCAGGACAACATCTACAACTTCGGGCGCATGGCCGACGTCTGGCGCGACAAGTAGCCGCGCGCGACCGGCATCGTGAAGACGTACATCGCGCAGCGGCTGGGCGTGGGCGCGCTCACCCTGTTCGGTATGTCGATCGTCATCTTCGGCATGCTGCGGCTGGCCCCGGGTGACATCGTCGACATCCTGTTCGCCACCGGCGGCTACGTGAACCCCTCGGAGCGCGCGGCGATCGAGAAGGAACTGGGCCTCGATCGCCCGGTGACCGTGCAGTACGTGGACTGGGTGCGCCAGATCTTCAGCGGCGACCTGGGCAAGTCCTACCGCTACGACCTTCCCGCGTGGGAGATCATCCGGCCGCTCATCCCGGTCACCCTCGAGCTGGCCGCCCTGTCCCTGATCGTCTCGGTGGCCCTGGGGGTGCCGCTCGGGGTCATCAGCGCGGTCCGCCAGGACACCACGCTCGACTACGCGCTGCGCGTCTTCAGCCTGGCCGGCCTCAGCATGCCGTCGTTCTGGCTCGGCATGGTCATCATCCTGGGGCTGGTCGCGTGGTTCGGCTGGATCCCGCCCGTCACCTACGTGTCCCCGAGCGAGAACCTGCCGCTGCACATGGTGCAGTTCGCCCTGCCCGCGCTGGCGGTGGGCTATCGCTCCTCCGCGCTCATCATGCGCATCACCCGCTCGTCGCTGCTCGAGGTGATGCGCGAGGACTACATCCGCACCGCGCGCGCCAAGGGCCAGTCCGGCCGCGTCGTGATCTGGCGCCACGCGCTGCAGAACGCGATCCTGCCCGTGGTCACCGTGATCGGCATCGAGTTCGCGTTCCTCATCGGCGGCCTCGTGGTCACCGAGACCGTCTTCAACATGCCCGGGGTCGCCCGCTTCCTGGTGGAGGCGATCCTGTGGCGCGACTACCCGATCGTGCAGAACCTGGTCATGTTCATCGCGATCGTGGTGATCCTGTCGAACCTGATCGTGGACATGCTGTACGGCTTCCTCGACCCGCGCGTCCGCTATGGCCACTAGGCCGCTGGGGGTGGAGGTGCCGGGCGTGGCCATGGCGCTGCGCCGGCCCGGGGCCTGGACCATACTGGTCCGCTTCTGCCGGAAGAAGCCGCTGGGGGCGATCGGCGGGCTGATCATGGTCGTGATGTTCCTGACCGCGGTGTTCGCCAACCAGCTCGCGACCCACGATCCCATCGCCACCGACGCGGGGCAGAGCCTGGCCCGCCCCGGGCCCGACCACTGGCTCGGCTCCGACCACCTGGGCCGCGACATCTACTCGCGCATCGTCCACGGCGCGCGAGTCTCGCTGATCGTCGGCCTCGCCTCCACGCTGCTGGGCTCGGTGCTCGGGGGAGTCATCGGGCTCCTGTCCGGCTACATCGGCGGCAACACCGATCTGATCACCCAGCGCGTCATGGATATCCTCCAGGGACTGCCGCTCCTCGTACTCGCCCTGGTCATGTCGGCCTCGCTGGGGCCGTCCATCCCCAACGTGGTGGTGGCGATCTCGATCCCGATCATCCCGCGCGCGGCGCGGGTCATCCGAGCGAGCGTGCTGTCCATCCGCGAGATGCAGTACGTGGAGGCCGCGCGTGCGGTCGGCCTCCGCCATCTCCGCATCGCCTTCCGCCACGTGCTGCCCAACACCATCGGGCCCTTCATCGTGCTGTGCACCGCGCAGCTCGGCAGCGCCATCCTGGTGGAGGCCGCGCTGTCCTTCCTGGGCCTCGGCGTGCCCGAGCCCTACCCCTCGTGGGGCCGGATGCTCTCGGTGTCCGCGGCCGAGTACGCGCAGAAGGCGCCCTGGCTGGTGATGTTCCCGGGCCTGGCCATCAGCCTCGCCGTCTTCGGCTCCAACCTGCTCGGCGATGCGCTTCGCGACACGCTCGACCCGCGCCTTCGCGGCGCCTGACCGGCCGATGAAAGAGGCCCAGCTCCTTCGTTGGCGCCCTCGGTCGGGGCGCTCGCGTTCATCCTCAACATGCCTACGGCATGTTGACGGTGGGCCACTCGAGCCGCCAGACGCCTCGCGCCCGACCTTCGGGCGCCGCCTCGTATCTGGGCCTTTTTGATCGGCCGGCGCGTTGCTCAGCCCGCTATCCCCGCGGTCGCGTCAGGAGGGATGACCATGGCGACATCCGAAGACCTCTGCTGGATGCCCGCGTCCGAGATGGCCCCGGCCATCAAGCGCCGCAAGCTCTCCCCGGTCGAGGTGATGAAGGCGGTGCTCGCCCGGATCGAGCGGCTCAACCCGACGCTCAACGCCTACGTGACCCTGACCGCGGACCAGGCGATGAAGGACGCGCGCGCGGCCGAGCGGGCGGTGATGAAGAAGGGGGCCCGCCTCGGGGCGCTGCACGGCGTGCCGTTCTCGACCAAGGATCTCGTGATCACGAAGGGAGTTCGCACCACGTTCGGGACGCGGCTCTTCGCCGACAACGTGCCAACCGAGGACGCGCCGATGGTGGAGCGGATGCGCGCGGCCGGCGCGATCCAGCTCGGCAAGACCAACACCCCGATGATGGGCTGGATCGGTGCGACGCACAACCTGCTGTTCGGCGTCACCCGCAACCCGTGGAACCTGGATCGGACCCCGGGCGGCTCGAGCGGCGGCGCCAGCGCGGCGGTGGCCGCCGGTCTCGGCCCCCTCGCCATCGGCACCGACGGCGGCGGCTCCATCCGGATCCCGTCGTCGCTGGCCGGCATCTACGGCATCAAGCCCACCTTCGGGCTGATCCCGGTCTATCCCTTCAGCGCGGCCTGGGGCCTTTCCCACATCGGCCCGATGACGCGGACGGTGGCGGACGCGGCCTTGATGATGAACGCGTGCGCGGGGCCGGACGCACGCGATCCGCTCTCGCTGCCCGGGCCGAGCGCGGACTACGTGAAGGCGCTGGCGGGCGGAGTGAAGGGGCTGCGGGTCGCCTGGACCGCCGACCTGGGTTTCGCCAAGGCGGTGGACCCGGAGGTGAAGGCGGTCTGCGAGCGGGCGGCGCGGCGCTTCCGCGACCTGGGCTGCCGGGTCGAGGCGATCGAGCCGAAGTGGCCGAGCCCGCACGCGGCGTGGCGCACCATGTTCATCGGCGGCATCGCGGCCCGGCTCGGGCCGGCGCTGCGCGATCGGCGGGACGACATCGATCCCGGCCTCGTCGCGCTGGCCGACGAGACCGGAGGCTGGACCCCGACCCACTACGTGCAGGCCTGGTTCGACCGCCTGGCCTGGGAGGAGCACCCGCGTCGTCTCTTCGAGCGGTACGACCTGCTGCTCACGCCCACCATCGCGTGCCCCCCCTTCAAGGTCGGCCTCGACGCGCCCGCGGCGATCGCGGACACGCCCACCGGGATCTACGACTGGATCCCGTTCACCTATCCCTTCAACCTGACCGGCCACCCGGGCGCGTCGGTGCCCTGCGGCTTCACCCGGGACCGGCTGCCCATCGGGTTGCAGATCCTCGGCCGCCGCTTCGAGGACGCGACGGTGCTGCGCGCGTCGGCAGCCTTCGAGCGCCTCGCCCCCTGGGCGCAGGAGCGGCCGGCCGCGATCTAGCAGGCGCGCGAGGGATCCGGACAGCGGTTGGCGGTGGTGACGGTAGTGCGGAGGCGGTAGGGCATGGCAGACTGCGGACGACCGTTGTTAGTCGTGCATTGGGACTGCGGACGATCGTTGTTGGTCGTGCATTGGGACCGCGGACAGCCGGGGGCGGTAGTGCATTTGATTTAACGGTCGCCCCGAGGGGCGACCTCTATAGGGTGGGGCGGCTCCGCCGCCCGTCTGATTTCGGGCACGCGTATCGCGTTTCTGGCGTTCCGAAATCTGGACGTTGTGTCCCGGCTCGTCGCGGGCCAGGGTGGGCGCGTGGCTGGCGCGCGCGGGTACACGCTGGTGGATCTGCTGGTGGCCCTGGCGGTCGGCGGCGCGGTGCTCGCCGCGAGCGTGATGCTGCTGCATCAGGGCCTGCAGGCCTGGGTGTGGGGCAGCGCGCGGGTCGAGGCGCAGCAGTCGGCCCGCTACGCGCTCGATCGCCTTGCCGGCGAGCTGCGGGAGGCCGGCTACGATCCCACCGTGGCCGGCATCGACCCGGTGGTGATCGCGGAGCCGGCTCGTATTGCCTTCCAGCGCGACTTCAACGGCAACGGCGTCGTGGATCCGACCCGGGAGCGCGTCACCTACCTCCTGCGGGCCGGTGAGTCCATCCTGCGCCGTGACGCGGGCGGGGGAGCGCAGCCGGTGATCAACGGGGTGCGGGCCTTCCGGCTCGTCTATCTCGATCGCGCCGGTCTCGAGACGACGGCTCCGGCAGAGGTCAGAGCCGTGCGGATCCACCTCGAAGTCGGCGGGTCCGGCGCCGGGATCGTGATGGAGACGCAAGCCACCCTGCGCAATCTGCTCTGGTAACATGACGCCGTGCTGCGTCGGCCTCTCGTCATGGTGCTCGCTCTCGGCGGCCTCGCCCTCGTGCCCGCGGCCTGCGAGACCGTCCCGTACACCGGCCGCAGCCAGCTCCAGCTGGTCTCCCCCGACGAGGAAGCCAAGATGGGCGTGCAGTCCTACCAGGAGATCGTGAGCAAGGCCGCCATCTCCACCGACCAGCCGGCCACCGCGATGGTCCAGCGCGTCGGCAGCCGCATCGCGGCGGTGACCGATCTCAAGTACCCGTGGGAGTTCAAGCTCATCGCCGACGACAAGCAGGCCAATGCCTTCGCGCTGCCCGGCGGCAAGGTGGCTGTCTACACCGGGATCCTGCCCATCACCCGCGACGACGCCGGGCTGGCCGCGGTGCTCGGGCACGAGATCGGCCACGTGGTGGCCCGCCACGGCGGGGAGCGCCTGAGCCAGCAGATGGGCGTGCAGACGGCGACCCAGCTCGCCGCTGGCATGGCCAGCAGCAACCCGGCCACCGTGCAGCTCGTGGCGGCGGCGCTGGGGGCGGGCGCCCAGTACGGCGTGCTCCTGCCCTGGAGCCGCCAGCAGGAATCGGAAGCCGACCACATCGGAGTCCTCCTGATGGCCAAGGCCGGCTACGACCCCCACGCGGCCATCGACCTGTGGCAGCGCATGCAGGCTGCCTCGACGGGCCAGCGGCCGTCCGAATGGATGTCGACGCACCCCTCCGAGGCCACCCGGATCCAGCAGCTCGAGGGCTGGATGCCGGAGGCCATGAAGTACTACCAGCCGGCCCGCTAGGGCCGACCCTCGACCCGATCCGTTCCTACCTGCGGTAGGCCCTGTCCGTCGACCCCCAACCGGTGGAGCCGGTAAGGGGACCGAATGGCCTTGAAAATTCGAAGTTTCCGCTTGACACCCCCAAGCGACCCCCACTAGGATGGTCCCTCGAAGTGGGATGAAATCCCATGAAGTGTGATTGAAGCGCACCGAGAGGCACCTGAGGCTTCGCCGAGGGGGACAGTGTTTCGGGGACATTTCAGGCACACGATCGACCCGAAAGGGCGGCTCAGCATCCCGTCGAAATTCCGCGAGGGACTGCGCGAGTCCGGCAGCGAGCGTCTCGTGATCGCCCCCAACGGCAAATCCCTCGACGTGTATCCGGAAGACAAGTGGCGCGAGCTCGAGGAGAAAGTCGCGCAGCTCCCGAAGCTCGATCCGGATCGGCGTCAGTTCCAGCACGTGTATCTCTCCGCCGGCCTCGACGTGATGCTCGATCCGCACGGCCGCATCCAGATCCTGCAGGACTATCGCGAGCGCAGCGGGCTCGCGAAGAACGTGCTCATCGTCGGCATGCTCGACTACTTCGAGATCTGGGACGAGGCGCGCTGGGACATGCACCAGCGCGAAGCCTCGCCGCTCGACGACGTGCGCGCGCGGCTCGCCGCGAAGGGCGTCTGATCGGTGCGCGGCGAACGGAATGACCGCGAGGCACTGGCAGGGCGAGGCGCAGCCGCAGGCGAGCCGAGCGCATCTGAAAAGGAAGTTTCCCGTGTCGGCCGGAGCGAACCCGTCTCGCACACGCCAGTGCTCGCCGACGAAGTCACGTTCCTCCTGCGCCCGCGATCCGGCGGCTGGCTCGTGGACGGCACCGTCGGCATGGGCGGGCACGCGGAGCGGCTGCTCGAGCGCGCGGGCGGCGACACGCGCCTGCTCGGCATCGACCGCGATCCGGACGCGCTCGTGCGCGCGGCGCGCCGCCTCGCCCGCTTCGGGGCGCGGGTCGTGCTCGAGCACGGCAGCTTCCGTCATCTCGGCGCGCTCGCCTCGCGCGCGGGGGTGGAGCAGGCCACCGCGGTGCTGCTCGACCTCGGGCTGTCGTCGTACCAGATCGACGAATCGGGCCGCGGCTTCTCGTTCCAGGGAGCCGAGCCGCTGGACATGCGCTTCGATCCCACCGAGGGGCGCACCGCCGCCGAGCTGCTCTCGCGACTCACCGCCGAGGAGATCGCGCGCGTGCTGATCGAGTTCGGAGAAGAGCGTCACGCCCATCGCATCGCCCGCGCCCTCGTCGAGCAGCGACGCCGCGCGCCGGTGCGGACCGCCGCCGACCTGGTGTCGGTGGTGAAGCGCGCGGTTCCGCGCGCGGCCTGGTCCAGGCGCACCCACGTGGCCACTCGCACCTTCCAGGCGGTGCGGATGGCCGTCAACGACGAGCCGGACGCGCTCGCGGAGGCGCTGCCCCAGGCGGCGGCCCTTCTCGAGGACGGCGGACGGCTGGGCGTCATCTCCTTCCACTCGGGCGAGGACCGGGTGGTCAAGCGGGCGTTCCGCTCGCTGGCGGGCCGAGGCTTCGTCGAGCTCGAGCCCTCGCCGGTGACCGCGGGCCGCGAGGAGACGGCGCACAACCCACGCGCGCGCAGCGCCAAGCTGCGGGTGCTGGCGCGGCAGGAGGCGGCATGAGCACCCGGGCCCATCGACGTAGCGCTCCGCAGTCCCACTGGGGTCGCGAGCATCGCGCGCGGCAGCAGGAAGCGGTCCGTCGCCATCGCCCCACCGATCGCCGACGGCTGCGCTCCATGGCCACCGCGGTGGCCGCGGCCGGCCTCGCGGTCGCGCTCGTGCTCGGCGTGGTCGGCCTGCGCGTCCAGCAGGTGCGCATGTCGTACCGCCTCGACGCGCTCCGGCAACATCGCGCCGATCTCGAGGAGACCAACCGGCGCCTCCGCGTCGAGATGGCCACCCTGCGGTCGCTCTCGCGCATCGAGGGCAAGGCGCGCACCGAGCTGGGCATGATCGCGCCCGCCCGCGATCAGGTGAGGCTCGCCCGCGAGTTCGTGCCGGGTGGGGCCGGCGCCGCCGCCGCCCTCGATCGGCCGTCGGTGGTCGCGGAGCGGGCGGACACGCGCAACGTCGGAGTCCGCTAGCGTGATGCCATGACCGAGCAGCGGGCCGAGGGCCTGAGAAGCCGCGCGCTGATTCTCGCCGCGTGCCTCGCCTGTGCCTTCCTCGGTCTCCTCGCCCGCCTCGGCTACCTGCAGGTCTACAAGCACGACGAGTACGCGCGCCTCGCCGAGAATCAGCACGCCAAGACGGTGCCGCTGCACGCGAAGCGCGGCCCCATCCTCGACCGCAACGGGCAGCCGCTCGCCGTCTCCTCCCGGGCCGACACCCTCTACGTGACGCCGGGAAAGGTCGAGCACGCGCCGCGGCTGGCCGCGCGGCTGTCTCCGATCCTCGGCGAGCCCATCCGCGACGTGTTGCGACGGCTGACCGTCTCCAAGAAGTTCGCGCCGGTGCGGCGCCGCCTCACTCCTGACATGGCGCGCGCGGTGCTGGATCTCAAGGATCCGTCGCTGACCATGGTGGACGACACCATGCGGCTCTACCCGAACCGGGAGCTGGCCGCGCAGCTGGTCGGCTTCGAGGGCGCCGAGGGCAAGGGGCTGGCCGGCATCGAGCAGGCGTGGGACACGCACCTGGCCGGCGCCGAGGGGCGCGCGGTGGTCGAGCGCGACGCGCTCGGGCGCGAGGTGACCGGCGCGCCCATCGTGCTCAAGCCGGCGGTGCCGGGCCAGGGGGTCGTGCTCACCATCGACGCGACCATCCAGTACCTGGCCGAGAAGGAGGTGGACGCGGCGTGGCGGCGGACGCGGGCCAAGTCGGCGATGGCGGTGGCGATGGATCCGCGCACCGGCGAGATCCTCGCGATGGCCATCCGTCCCACCTACAACCCGAACGCGTTCGGCGTGTCCACCGACGAAGACCGCCGCGCCCGCGCGGTCACCGATCCGTTCGAGCCGGGCTCGACGTTCAAGGTGATCATGGCCGCCTCCGCGCTGCAGGAGGGCGTCGTCCGGCCGACCGATCGGATCTACGGTGAGAACGGCGCGATCACGGTGGCCAACGCCACCATCCACGACTGGAAGAAGTACGGCTGGCTCACCTTCACCGAGGTGCTCCAGAACTCCTCCAACGTGGGCTCGATCAAGGTCGGTCTGCAGATCGGCAAGGAGCGCTACTACAAGTACATGACCGCCTTCGGCTTCGGCTCGCCGACCAACCTGGGCCTGCCGGGCGAGAGCCGCGGCCAGCTGCGGCCGCCGACCCAGTGGTCGGGACTGTCGCTGGCCACCATGTCGATCGGGCAGGAGATCTCGGTCACCGCGGTGCAGATGGTGGCCGCCTTCGGGGCGGTGGCCAACGGCGGCCGCCTCATGCAGCCGCAGATCATCCGGGCGACCCTGGACGCGCAGGGACGCGAGCTGCGCTCGTTCGAGCCCAAGGCGGTCCGCCAGGTGATCAGCCCCGACACCGCGCGCACCCTGACCGAGATGATGGTCAACGTGGTCGCCAACGGCACCGGTCACAACGCGGCGATCCCCGGCTACGAGGTGGCGGGCAAGACCGGCACCGCCCAGAAGATGGATCCCGCGACCCGGCGCTACTCGCGCGCGCCCGGCGTGCTGTCCTTCGTGGGCTTCGTGCCCGCCGACGATCCGCGGCTGGTCATGATCGTCCTGCTCGACGAGCCCAAGAACGAGAAGTGGGGCAGCGAGGCGGCCGCCCCCATCTTCTCGGCGATCGGCCGCGAGACGCTGCGGTATCTCAACGTCGCGCCGCGAGATAGCAGCCCGGTGCCGATCGTGCGCGGGGAGATGGCCGCGGTCGCTCCGGCCCGGCCCCGCCCGAGCGCGCTCGCCGCGCCTCAGCCCGGGCCGCCGCTGGTGACCGCCGGGGCCTCCGAGCCGGCCGACGGCGCCGCCGTCATGCCCCGCGTCGCCGGCCTGTCGCTGCGCCAGGCCCTGGAGGCGCTTGCGCCGCTCGGAGTGGGCCTCGAGATCTCCGGCCGCGGCGTGGTCACCGCCCAGTCGCCCCTGCCGGGCGCGCCCCTGCCGGCGGGGACCACGTGCCGGCTGCAGCTGACGCCTCCGGTCGGCCGGACGATGACCGCGGTCCCGGCGAGCTTCCGCCAGTGAGGACATGAGCGAGCCCGTGCCCACGACCACGCTGCTCGACGCGCTGACCGAGAAGACGGTGCTGGGCAGAGCGCCCGCGCGCGTCACCGGCGTGGCCTACGACTCGCGCAAGGTCCGGGCCGGGGAGCTCTTCGTGGCGATCCCCGGCTTCAAGCAGGACGGCCGGCGCTTCGCCGCCGACGCGCTCGGCCGGGGGGCCACCATCGTGGTCGCGGAGGGCGAGGATCCGCTGCCGGAAAGCCCGACCGCGCGGGTGCTGGTGCCGTCCAGCCGCGCCGCGCTCGCCCGGCTGGCCGACGCCTATCACGGCCATCCCTCGCAGCGGCTGACCGTGGTCGGCATCACCGGCACGAACGGCAAGACCACCACCTCGCTGCTGGTCGAGGCTCTGCTCGCCGCGGGCGGGCGACCGACCGGCGTGATCGGCACGATCGAGTACCGGGTCGGCGGTCAGGTCGAGAGCGCGAGCCAGACCACGCCGGAGGCGCTCGAGCTGCAGGCCCTGCTCGCGCGCATGGTGCGGGCGAACGTGGGTGGGGTGGTCATGGAGGTCTCCTCGCACGCGCTGGCGCTGCACCGGGTGGACGGCATCGAGTTCGACGTCGCGGTCTTCACCAACCTGACTCAGGACCATCTCGACTTCCACGGCACGCTCGAGTCGTACCGGGACGCGAAGGCGCGGCTGTTCTCGGCGCTGGCCGTCGGGCGGAAGCCCCGGCGCGCGGCGGTCGTCAACGTGGACGATCCGGCGGGCGCCGCCATGATCCGGGCGGCGTCGGCCGACCCGGGAGTCCGGCGCCTCACGTTCGGCCTGTCGGAGCGGGCCGACCTGCATCCGCGCCGCTGGGAGTCGGGCATGGGCGGCATCCGCCTGGAGGTCGCCTCCGCGGGCGGCGTCATCGAGATCGTCTCGCCGCTGGTCGGCGAGCACAACGTGATGAATCTCCTGGGGGCCATCGGCGTCGGACTGTCCCTGGACATGGAGCCGCGGCGGATCGGCGAGATTCTCTCCCGGGTCTCGACGGTGCCCGGGCGCTTCGAGCGGGTCGAGGCCGGTCAGCGCTTCCTGGTGGTCGTCGACTACGCCCACACGCCCGACGCTCTCGAGAACGTGCTCGGCACCGCACGCAAGCTCCTGCGGCCGGGCGCGCGCCTGGGGGTGGTCTTCGGGTGCGGCGGCGATCGCGACCGCGGGAAGCGACCGATCATGGGCGGCATCGCCGCGCGGCTGGCCGACCGGGCCTGGGTGACCTCCGACAATCCGCGCAGCGAGCGGCCGGAGGCGATCCTGGCCGAGATCGAGACCGGCATCCCCGCGGAGGCGGCGGGCCGTCACGAGTCCATCGCGGACCGCCGGCGGGCCATCCAATCCGCGGTGGCGTGGGCGCGCGAGGGCGACGTGGTGGTCATCGCCGGGAAGGGGCACGAGACCTACCAGATCATCGGCGGGACGACGCTGCCGTTCGACGATCGAGACGTGGCGCGCGCCGCGCTGGTGGAGCGGGGCGGCCCCGGAGGCGAGGCGTGGCGCCGCTGAGCGTGGAGGACATCGTGCGCGGCACCCAGGGCGCCCTGGTGGCGGGCGACCTGGGCGTCCCGGTGATCGGCGTCAGCATCGACAGCCGCCGGCTCACCATCGGCGAGGCGTTCTTCGCGATCCGGGCCGCCCGCGACGGCCACGACTTCCTGCGCGACGCGGCGGCGCGCGGGGCGAGCTGTCTGGTCGTCCACAACCTGCCGGACGACATGCCGCCCTCGGTGCCGACGGTCCTGGTGGATGACACCACCCGCGCCCTCGGGCGCCTGGCCGCCTATCATCGCGCGCGGTTCGACGTGCCGGTGGCCGCGGTCACGGGCTCCAACGGCAAGACCACCACCAAGGAGATGATGGCGGGCGTGCTCGCCGCGCTGGGCCCGGTGCTCAAGCCCGAGGGCAGCTTCAACAACCAGTGGGGCCTGCCCCTGACCCTGCTCCGCCTCTCACCCGAGCATCGGGCGATGGCGCTCGAGCTGGGCGCCAACACGCCGGGCGAGATCGAATCGCTGGCCGCGATCTGCCGGCCGACCGTGGGGGTGGTGACCGTCGTGCAGGGCGCCCACACCGAGTTCTTCGGCTCGCTGGACGGCGTGGCCCACGAGAAGAGCGCGCTGGTGCGCGCGATTCCGCCCGACGGCGCGGTGGTGCTGAACGCCGACGACCCGCGCGTGCTCGCCATGCACACGCAGAGCCGGGCGCGCGTGCTCTACTTCAGCACGCGGCCGGGCGCCGACGTGGTCGCGGCGAGCCCCGCGGTGGACGGGCCCGACGGCCTCCGGTTCACGCTGGCCATCGGCCAGGCCCGGCGGCCGCTGCAGCTCGCCTTCGCGGGCCGCCACAACGTGACCAACGCGCTGGCCGCCGCGGGCGTGGGCCGCGCGCTCGGTCTGTCGATCGAGCAGATCGCGCTCGGGCTCGAGTCCGCACGGCCGGTGAAGGGCCGCTGCGTCTGGCGTCCCGCCGGCCGCCTCCGCATCCTCGACGACACCTACAACGCCAATCCCGGCTCGGTCGGCGCCGCGCTGGAGACGCTCGCGGCCACCTCCGAGGGGTGCCGGCGCGTGGTGGTCTTCGGCGACATGCTCGAGCTGGGCGACAGCAGCGAGTCCGCGCACCGGGAGATGGGCCGCGCGGTCGCCGCCTCCGGGGCCGCCGAGTTCGTGGGCCTGGGCCGCTGGGCGCAGGTCGCGGTCGAGGCCGCGCGGGCGGCCGGGCTCGCCGAGAGCCACCACGTGACCACGTTCGAGGATGCGGTGGCGCTGCTGCTCAAGCGGCTGGCGCCCGGCGACGCGGTGCTCGTCAAGGGCTCCCGGGGCATGCGCATGGAGCGCGTGGTGGACGCGCTCGTGGCCCGCTTCGGAGGAGACGATGCCTGATGCTGTACGAGCTGCTCGTGCCGCTGGCCAAGTACCACACCGCGTTCAACGTGTTCCGGTACATCACCTTCCGGACCGCGATGGCCACCGTGACCGCGCTCGTCATCTCCTTCATCCTGGGGCCCTGGCTCATCAACCGGCTGCGCCAGATGCAGCACGGCGGCTCCTCGATCCGCGAAGACACGCCGGAGCGGCACCAGAAGACCAAGGCGGGCACGCCGACCATGGGCGGGATCGGCATCCTGGTGGCGATCCTCGTCTCCACGCTGCTCTGGGCCAACCTGCGCAATCGCTACGTGTGGGTCCTGGTGCTGGCCACCGCGGGCCTCGGCCTGATCGGGCTCAAGGACGACTGGCACAAGCTCAAGACCCGCAAGGGCATCTCGGCCCGTCAGAAGCTCGGCGCCCAGATCCTGCTGGTCGGCGCGCTCATGGGCTGGATCTACGTGTGGCCGCCCGACGGCTTCACCACCTCGGTGGTGATCCCGTTCTTCAAGGGGTGGCTCCTGACCTTCGGCTGGCTCTGGCTGCCCTTCGCGATCCTGGTGGTCGTGGGCGCCTCGAACGCGGTGAACCTCACCGACGGCCTCGACGGCCTGGCCATCGGGCCGATCGTGACCGCGGGCGGTGCCTTCGCGGTGATCGCGTACCTCACCGGCAACTTCCGGGCCGCCGAGTACCTGCGCATCCTGAACGTCAAGGGCACCGGGGAGCTGACCATCTTCTGCGGCGCGCTGGTGGGCGCCGCGCTGGGCTTCCTCTGGTTCAACAGCTACCCGGCCCAGGTCTTCATGGGCGACGTGGGCTCGCTGGCCCTGGGCGGAAGCCTCGGCACGCTGGCGGTGGTGACCAAGTCGGAGCTGCTGCTGCCCCTGATCGGCGGCATCTACGTGGTGGAGGCGGCCTCGGTCATCATCCAGGTCGCGTCGTTCAAGTTGACGGGGCGGCGCGTGTTCCGCATGGCGCCGTTGCATCACCACTACGAGATCAAGGGCTGGGCGGAGCCCAAGATCATCGTCCGCTTCTGGATCGTGTCCATCATGCTGGCGCTTCTGGCCCTGACCACACTCAAGCTCCGCTAGGGCGGTGAGACCATGGCGACGACGGTCATCCTGCGGCGAGACGTCACCTATCAGGTGGGGATCTTCGTGAGCGGCGACGGGACGCGCGGCGTGCCGTATCGCGAGTCGCTCGCGGGCAAGACCACCGCGGTCGTGGGGCTGGCCAAGAGCGGCGTGGCCGCGGCGCGGCTGCTGAGGCGCCTCGGCGCGCGCGTGCTCGCCTCCGACTCGAGCCCGCTCGAGGCGCTGACCGCGGACGCCCGCGCGCTGGACCGCGAGGGCTGCGCGCTCTGGGCGGGCGGGCATCCCGACGACGCCTTCCGGGGCGCGGAGCTGGTCGTGGTGAGCCCGGGGGTGCCGCTCGAGCTGCCCGCGCTGGCCGCGGTGCGCGCGCGCGGGGTGCCCATCATCGGCGAGCTGGAGCTGGCCTGGCGGGTGATGGAGGCCGACACCATCGCGATCACCGGCACCAACGGCAAGACCACCACCACCGCGCTGACCGGCGAGCTGCTGCGCACCCAGGTGCGGCCGGTGCTGGTGGGCGGCAACATCGGCACGCCCCTCGCCGAGCACGCGCTGGAGTTCCCGGGCGACGGGATCGTGGTCGCGGAGACCTCCAGCTTCCAGCTCGACACGATCGAGCGCTTCCGGCCGCGCGTGGGGGTCATCCTCAACATCACCCCGGATCATCTCGACCGCCACGGCACCTTCGAGCGCTACGTCGACGCGAAGGCACGCCTGTTCGCCAACCAGGGGCCCACCGACTGCGCGGTGCTGAACGCGGACGACCCGGTCACCGCCGGGCTCGCCGGGCGCACGCGCGGGCGCGTCATCTGGTTCAGCCGCACCACCCCGCTCGCCCACGGGGTGTTCATCTACGACGGCTGGATCGTGGCCAAGCTCAACGGCACCACCGAGCGCATCTGTCCGGTGAGCGAGATCACCCTGCGCGGCCAGCACAACGTGGAGAACGTCCTGGCCGCGACCGCGTGCGCGCTCTGGACCGGCATGGCGCCCTCCGCGATCCGTCGGGGCATCGGGGCCTTCCGTGGGGTGGCCCACCGTATCGAGCGGGTGCACGACGACCGCGGCGTGGTCTACTACAACGACTCCAAGGGCACCAACGTCGACTCCACCATCAAGGCGCTCGAGAGCTTCACCGAGCCGGTGGTGCTGATCGCGGGGGGCAAGGGCAAGGGGCAGGACTTCGCGCCGCTCGCCGAGGCGGCCCGCGGGCGGGTGCGGCGGGCGATCCTGATCGGGGAGGACCGGGACAAGATCCGGATCGCCCTGGAGACGGCCGGTATGTCCGCGGAATCCGCGGACTCGTTGGAGGACGCGGTGCGCCGGGCGCGCGACGCGGCGCGAGCGGGCGACGTGGTGCTCCTGTCCCCGGCGTGCGCCTCCTTCGACATGTTCCGCAACTTCGAGCACCGCGGCGACGTGTTCAAGTCCGTGGTGCGGGCGCTGCTCGGCTGATGCCCCGCAAGCTCACGCCCGACCTGCCGCTCTTCGGGGTGGTGGTGTCGCTGGTGTGCGTCGGCGTGGTGATGGTCTACTCGGCCAGCGCCATCGTGGCCGCCGACCGTTTCCACGACCCGTTCTTCTTCCTCAAGAAGCAGCTGTTCTGGGCGATGCTGGGGCTCGCGGTGCTGTGGGCCGGCATGCTGCTCGACTACCGGCGCCTGGAGCCGCTGGTCACCCCGCTCCTCGTGGTGTCGTTCGCGCTGCTGGTGCTGGTGCTGGTGCCGCCGTTCGGGCAGTCCATCAACGGCACCCGCCGCTGGTTCCACGTGGGGCCGGTCTCCTTCCAGCCGGTCGAGCTGGCGAAGTTCTCGCTCGTGCTCTATCTCGCCGCGTTCCTCACCCGGCGGCAGGAGTCGGTGGCCCGATTCACCGAGGGACTCTTGCCGGTGCTGCTGGTGGCCGGCGGGATGGCCGCGCTCACGCTGCTGCAGCCCGATCTGGGCAACAGCCTGGCCCTGATCATCCTCACGCTGGCCCTCGCCTACCTGGCCGGCGCGCGCGTGCACCACATGGCCCTGATCGCGGCCGCGGCGCTGCCGGTGGTGATCGCCCTCATCGCGATGAAGCCGTACCGCTGGCGGCGGATGGTGGCGTTCATGGATCCCTGGGACGACCCGCGGGGCATCGGCTTCCAGATCATCCAGTCGTTCCTGGCCCTGGGCTCGGGCGGCTGGCTCGGGGTCGGGCTCGGCGACTCGAAGCAGAAGCTCTTCTACCTGCCCGAGCCCTACACCGACTTCATCTTCTCGATCATCGGCGAGGAGCTGGGCCTGGTCGGCACCACCGCGATCCTGACCCTCTTCGCGCTGCTCATCTGGCGCGGGCTGCGCGTGGGGCTGCGGGCCCCCGACGCCTTCGGCGCCTATCTGGCCCTGGGCCTCACCATCATGCTGGCCACCCAGACCCTCGTGAACATCGGGGTGGTGACCGGCGCGCTGCCCACCAAGGGGCTGCCGCTGCCGTTCATCTCCTTCGGCGGGTCCGCGCTGCTCATGACCATGTTCTCGGCCGGCGTGCTGCTCAACATCTCGCAGCATGGAACCGGCGACCGAGAGCTGTACTCGAGAAGGTCGGCGTGATGTTCAAGAAGTACCAGCACATCCACTTCGTGGGTATCGGCGGCGTCGGCATGAGCGGCATCGCCGAGGTCCTGCTCACCCTCGGCTACCGCGTCACCGGCTCCGACGCCCGGCGCTCCGAGACGGTGGAGCGGCTCGAGCGCCTGGGGGCCAAGGTGTTCACGGGCCACGAGCCGGCCCACGCGGAGGGCGCCCACGTCGTCGTGTATTCCTCGGCGGTGGCGCGCGACAACGTGGAAGTCGCGGCCGCACGGCAGCGCGGCATTCCGGTCGTCCCGCGCGCGGAGATGCTCGCCGAGCTGATGCGGCTGAAGTACGGCATCGCGATCGCGGGCACCCACGGCAAGACCACCACCACCTCGATGGTGGCGGCGGTGCTGGGCGCGGGCGGGTTCGATCCCACCGTGGTGGTCGGCGGCCGCGTGCACGGCCTCGGCACCAACGCCCGGCTCGGCCAGGGCGAGTTCCTGGTGGCGGAGGCCGACGAGTCGGACGGCTCGTTCCTGACCTTGACCCCGACCATCGCGGTGGTCACCACGGTGGACGCCGAGCACCTCGATCACTACGCGAACCTCGACGCGATCGTCTCCGCCTTCATCGCCTTCGTGAACAAGGTGCCGTTCTACGGCGCGGCGGTGGTGTGTCTGGACGACCGGAACATCCAGCGCATGATCCCGCGCATGATGGACAAGCGCGTGATCACCTACGGGCTCGAGGCGAGCGCCGACCTCACCGCGCGCCGGCTCGCCTTCGCCGAGATGCGCTCCACCTTCGAGGTGCTCCACCGCGGCGCTTTGCTCGGGCCGGTGTCCCTGCGGGTGCCGGGCCGCCACAACGTGCTGAACGCCCTCGCCGCCGCCGCGGTCGGCCTCGACCTCGAGGTGCCGTTCGACCGCATCCAGCAGGCCCTCGCCGGCTTCGAAGGCGTGCAGCGCCGGTTCCAGATCCGCGGCGAGGCCCGGGGCGTCCTCGTCGTCGACGACTACGGCCATCATCCCGCCGAGATCCGCGCGACCCTCGCCGCCGCCAAGGCCGGGTTCGACCGGCGCGTGATCACGGTGTTCCAGCCGCATCGCTACTC
The DNA here is from genome assembly GCA_035315345.1 of Candidatus Methylomirabilota bacterium. Classification (NCBI taxonomy): domain Bacteria; phylum Methylomirabilota (SeqCode); species Candidatus Methylomirabilota bacterium. Next base: position 48,502 of record DATFYA010000105.1, on the reverse strand, counting down.
GCGGACCCAGCACCTGCGCAGCGACTTCCTGACCGCGTTCTACCAATCCGACGTGCTCATCGTCATGGACATCTATGCGGCGGGCGAGGCGCCGATCCCCGGCGTCCACTCCCGCGACCTGGCCGACGGCATCGCGGCTCACGGGCACCGGGAGGTGCTCTACATGGGCTCCGATCGCGCGGCGATCGTCGACTACCTGTGCGAATCCACCAGAGCGGGTGATCTCGTGCTCACTCTCGGGGCCGGCGACGTGGGGCAGCTGGGCGGGGAACTGCTCACGCGGCTCGACGACGGCTCCGGGACGTCGTCCAAGAGGAGATAACACATGCTGGGAGAGATCCGAGGCGAGGTCCGATTCAAGGAGCCCCTCAGCTTCCACACCTCCTTGCGCATCGGAGGCCCCGCGGACATCTTCATCGTCCCGCAGGACGTGGAGGACATCCGTCTCGCGCTGTCCTTCGCGGAGCGGGAGCAGCTCTCGCTCGACGTGATCGGCGGCGGCAACAACCTGCTGGTCAGCGACCGCGGCGTGCGCGGGGTGGTGCTCAAGCTCGAGGGCTGCCTGGGCCGCGCCGAGTTCCACGGTGAGGAGGCGGTGGCCGGGGCGGGGGTGAGCCTGTCGGCCCTCATCCGCGAGGCGGCCGCGCTCAACCTGGGCGGCATCGAGTGCCTGGTCGGCGTACCGGCCACGGTGGGTGGCGCGGTCGCCATGAACGCGGGCACCGCCGACGGCGGCATCGCCGACTTCATCTCGGCGGTCTACTTCCTGCACCCCGACGGCACCCTCGGCGAGTTCAAGCCGGGCGCCGGCTCGTTCAGCTATCGGATGTTCGCGGCCCCGCCCGGCTCGGTGCTGATCGGGGCGCGGCTGCAGCTGCACCGGCGGCCCTTCGCGGAGATCCAGCGCGACATCAAGGTGCGGCTCAAGCAGAAGAAGTCGACGCAGCCGCTGGCCCTGGCCTCGGCGGGCTGCGTGTGGAAGAGCCCGCAGGGAGAGACGGCGTCGCGGCTGATCGAGAAGGTGGGGCTCAAGGGCAAGCGTCTGAACGGCGCCGAGATCTCGGCCAAGCACGCCAACTTCATCGTCAACCGCGGCGGCGCGGGCGCGGCTGACATCAAGGCCCTCATGCAGATGACCCACGACCGCGTGCGCAACCACTTCGGCATCACGCTCGAGCCGGAGATCCGCACGATGGGGGAGATCTAGCCGCCGGTGAGCGAGGGACGGCTCGTCCGCACGCATAGCTCGGTGCTGTCGCCCCGCTCGGGGCGGGGCGGCGGGCTCGAGGATCTCGCCGAGCGCGGCTCCGCCATGTCGCGCCAGCGCGTCTCGCGCACTCGGCTGGCCCGGCGGCTCGGCCGCCGCGTCCGCTGGGTGGCCGCGCGCGCGGTGTGGATCGGGGCGTGCCTGCTCCTCCTCGCCGCGGTGGGGCTCGGCGTGGGCTGGCTGCTGACCTCGCCGCGCTTCGCGATCACCGAGGTGGCGGTGAGCGGGGCGAGTCGCCTCACCCCCGAAGACGTCGTGAGCGCCTCCGGCATCGGCCCGGGCACCAATCTGTTCCGGCTGGACCGGGCCGAGGTGGTGGCGCGGCTGGAAGCGCTGCCGCTGGTGCGCCGGGCCGATCTGGTGCGGCGGTTCCCCAATCGCATCACGATCTCGATCGAGGAGCGCCGTCCGTTCACGCTCGTCCACGCGGGCCGGCTCCACTGGATCGACGAGCACGGGGTGAGCCTCGGCGCCGAGTCGAAAGCGGTGGCCCCGTCGGTGCCGGTGATCACCGGGCTGCAGCCGACCGACCTCGAGGGCCACCCGCCCTCCGCGCGGGTGGCCGCGGGCATCTCGCTGCTGCGCGTGCTGCTGCGCTCGGAGACCGCGCTGATCCAGCAGATCTCCGAGATCGACGTGAGCCGACCCGACGGACCCGTGCTCTACACGGTGGAGGGGGTGGAGGTCCGCATCGGGGCCGAGGACTGGGAGGCGCGCCTCGGCCGCCTGCAGGGCGTGCTCGCCCAGATCCGCGCGGGCGGCGAGGCGGTCAGCGCCATCGATCTGCGCTTCCGCGACCAGGTGGTGCTCAAGACCATGAGCCGGTGAGGAGGGTAATGGCGAGATCCCGAACGCGGCAGGTCATCGCCGGACTGGACGTGGGCACCACCAAGATCTGCTGTGTCATCGCCGACTGGTCGCCGGTGGGCAACCTCGACATCATCGGCGTCGGAGCGAGCCCGTCGCGCGGACTCCGCAAGGGGGTGGTCGTCAACATCGACTCCACCGTGGAGTCGATCAAGCACGCGGTGGCCGAGGCCGAGGAGATGGCCGGCGTGGAGATCAGCTCGGTGATCGCGGGCGTGGCCGGCGGCCACATCCGCGGCATGAACAGCCGCGGCGTGGTGGCGGTCTCGGGCAAGCACCGCGAGGTGAGCCAGACCGACATCGACCGGGCGCTCGACGCGGCCCGCGCGGTCAACCTGCCGCAGGATCGCGAGATCATCCACGTGCTGCCCCAGTCCTTCCTGGTCGACGACCAGGACGGAGTCAAGGAGCCGCTCGGCATGTCGGGCGTGCGCCTCGAGGTCGAGGTGCATCTCGTCACCGGCGCCACCACGTCGGTGCGCAACGTGGTCCGCAGCGTCAACCGCGCCGGCCTGCAGGTGCAGGACCTCGTGCTGGAGCCGCTGGCCTCCGCGGAGGCGGTGATCTCGACCGAGGAGAAGGAGCTGGGCATCCTCCTGATCGATCTCGGCGGCGGCACCACCGACGTGGCCCTCTTCCGCGACGGCGCGGTGTGGCACACCGGCAGCCTGCCGCTCGGCGGTGACCACATCTCCAACGACATCGCGGTGGGCCTGCGCACCCCCACCGCGGACGCCGAGGAGCTGAAGAAGCGCCACGGCTGCGCGCTCACCGCGCTGGTGCGCGAGGACGAGGTGGTGGACGTGCCGAGCGTGGGCGGACGCAAGGCGCGGCAGCTCTCGCGCCAGATCCTGTCCGAGATCATCCAGCCCCGCGTGGAGGAGATCTTCACGCTGGTGGCGCGCGATCTGGTGCGGGGCGGGCTCAACGACGTGGCCGCGGGCGGGGTGGTGGTCACCGGCGGCAGCTCGATCATGCACGGGGTGCCCGAGCTGGCCGAGCAGGTGTTCGACATGCCGGTGCGCCGCGGGGTGCCCACCGGGCTCTCCGGGCTCTCCGACGTGGTGCAGAGCCCGATCCACGCGACCGCGGTCGGGCTGGCCCTGTACGGGGCGCGCGGGCACGGCGCGGGCGGGCCCACCGAGGTCGAGGAAGCGGCGCGGGTCGGTCGCATCGGCCGGCGGCTGAGGGACTGGTTTGCGGAGCTCTTCTAGGAAGGGCGGCGGAGGCAAGCCTCCCCGCGCCGCCGGACAGGCGGAGCTGTTCAACACCGTGCCGCACGTCCGGGAGCGGCAGCCACAGGGTCGGACCCCGCGGGGACAATCCCTGCCGGAGCAACCCAAGGAGGAGTCGATGGAGCATTCTCAAGGGCGGCGGCCGGTGTTCGAGCTGGAGGAAGAGCGCGAGGCGGCGAAGATCAAGGTGATCGGCCTCGGCGGAGGCGGCTCCAACGCGGTCAACCGCATGATGGCGGCCTCGTTCACCGGCGTCGACTTCATCGTGGGCAACACGGACCTGCAGGCTCTGCGCTCGTCGCCCGCGCCGGTGAAGCTGCAGCTCGGCGCGCGGCTCACCGGCGGCCTCGGCGCCGGGTCCGATCCCGAGGTGGGCAAGAACGCGGCGCTCGAGGATCGCAACGAGATCAAGACCGTGCTCGAGGGTGCGGACATGGTCTTCGTGACCGCCGGCCTCGGCGGCGGCACCGGCACCGGCTCCGCGCCGATCGTCGCCTCGGTGGCCAAGGGGCTGGGCATCCTCACGGTGGCGGTGGTGACGAAGCCGTTCGGCTTCGAGGGCCGCAAGCGCGCGCTCCAGGCCGAGGCGGGCATGGCCGAGCTGCGTGCGGTGGTCGACACCCTGATCGCGATCCCGAACCAGCGGCTGCTCGCGGTGGTCGACCGCGGCACTCCGTTACTCGAGGCCTTCAAGGTCGCGGACACCGTGCTGCTGCAGGCGGTGCAGGGCATCTCCGACCTGATCCTGGTCCCGGGACTGATCAACCTCGACTTCGCCGACGTGCGCACGATCATGTCCGGCATGGGCATGGCCCTGATGGGCACCGGCACCGGCAAGGGCGAGCACCGCGCGCTGGACGCCGCGCAGAAGGCGGTGGCCAGCCCGCTGCTGGACGAGACCTCGATCGAGGGCGCCCGCGGCATCCTGATCAACTTCACCGGCGGCTCCGATCTCTCGATCCACGAGGTCGAGGAGGCCGCGCGCATCGTGCAGGAGGCCGCCCACGAGGAGGCCAACATCATCTTCGGCGCGGTGCTCGACGAGAGCCTGCAGGACGAGGTCCGCATCACCGTCATCGCCACCGGCTTCACCGAGCGCAAGGAGGCGACGATCCCCGGCCCCAAGGTGGTGCCGATCCCGTCGGGGCCGCGGAGCGCCGCGCCGGCCAAGGACTGGCGGCGGCGCATCAACGATCTGCGTGCCGAGGGCGAGGAGCCCGCGGAGGAGGATCTCGACGTGCCGGCGTTCCTGCGTCGGCAGGCCGACTAGCGACTGCGTGGGATGCCGCTCACCCTGCCCTCTCCCCTCGACGGGGGAGAGGGTGGAGGTGAGCAAGTACGCCCAGAGGGCCCGGCCGGCGGCAAACCGCACTCGTGAGAGAATGGGCGGGTGACCGCGAGCGGGGCGCGCCGGGAAGAGCAGCTGCCGTACTTCGTGACGTCGCCCCTCCTGACCGCTCGCGGCCTGCCGCACCTCTTCACGACCCGTCACTTTCCCGGGGTATCGCGTCCCACCGTGCCGCGCCCGCCGTTCGGCGCCGGGTCACGGGACCTCCTGACTTCCCGCGGCCTGGTCGGTGAGCCCGCGTTCGCGCGCCAGGTGCACGGCGCCGACGTGATCGAGGTCGAGCGGGGTGGATTCGCGGGCCACGCCGATGGGCTGGCCACGTCCCGCCCCGGGCTCCCGCTCTGCATCTCCACCGCCGACTGCCTGCCCATCGTGCTGTACGATCCGCGGGCCGGTCGCCTGGCCGGCGTGCACGCGGGCTGGCGGGGCACCGTCCAGTCCGTCGTCACGGCCGCGGTTCGGCGGCTGGTCGAGGCGGGTAGCGCCGCGGTCGATCTGGTCGCGGCGATCGGGCCCTCGATCGGCCCCTGCTGCTACGAGGTGGACGCCCCGGTGCTGGAGCGCCTCGAGGCGGCCTTCCCCCGTGGCTGGCGCAGCTGGATCCTCCCGAAGGGGCCGGGCAAGTGGATGCTCGACCTGTGGCGGGCGAACCTGGACCAGCTGGCGGCCGCCGGGGTTGGCCCCGAACGGGTCGATCTGCTGGGGCTTTGCACCGGATGCCGCCCCGACCTCCTCTTCTCCTATCGCCGCGAGCGCGGGGCCGGCCGGCTGGTCGCCGTGGCCGCGCTGCCCACATCGTCGCCGGCCCCTGGGCCGGATACCCTCCGCCGGGCCTGACGGCCCCCGGCCGCCATGCTAGAATCCCCCCCACTCATGCTGGACATACGCGCCAACCTCGGGCGGGTCCAGGAGGCCGTCGCGCGGGCGTGCGCGCGGGCCGGTCGCTCCCCCGACCATGTCCTGCTCATCGCGGTTTCCAAGACCATGGAAGCCGAGCGCATCCGTCTGGCCATCGAGGCCGGGGTCGCGGCCCTCGGAGAGAACCGGGTGCAGGAGGCCAAGGAGAAGATCGCGCAGCTGGGCCACCCGGTGCCGTGGCATCTCATCGGATCGCTGCAGACCAACAAGGCCCGCGACGCCGCGCGCCTGTTCGACTGGATCCATTCGGTGGACCGGCTCGACCTGGCCGGCGAGCTCTCCCGCCGGGCCGGTGATCGGGTCTTGAACGTCCTGTTGCAGGTCAATCTGGGGGACGAGCCGCAGAAGGGCGGCATCGCGCCGGCCGAGGTCAAGCGCCTCGCCGAGTCGGTGGCGGGACTGCCGGGGCTCCGGGTGCGCGGGCTGATGGCGATTCCCCCGGCCGCCGAGAGCGCGGAGCACACGCGCCCGCATTTCCGGCGACTGCGCGAGCTGCGCGACGAGCTGGGCTTCGAGCACTGCTCGATGGGGATGAGCGCCGACTACGAGGTCGCGATCGAGGAGGGCGCCACCATGGTGCGCGTGGGTACCGCCATCTTCGGCCCGCGCACCGCATCGCCCGGGAGCCACGCGTGAGCATCAAGGACAAGAAGGTGGGCTTCCTGGGCTCGGGCAACATGGGCGAGGCCATCATCAAGGGGTTGCTGCAGGCCGGGCTCGTGCCGGCCGCCTCGATCGCCGCGACCGACGCGCGCGCCGATCGGCTCCAGCAGATGGCCCGGCAGTACGGCATCCGCGCCGCCGCGTCCAACCGGGAGATGGTCGACGAGGCCGACGTGGTGATCCTCGCGGTGAAGCCGCAGATCATGGGGTCGGTCCTGCAGGAGATTGCCGGCTCGGTGAGTCGCGCCAAGCTGCTGATCTCGGTCGCGGCCGGCGTGCCGGTGTCCGCCTTGCGCGCCGGGCTCGGCAAGCCGGCGCGGCTCATCCGCGTGATGCCCAACACCCCCGCGCTCGTGCTGGAGGGCGTCACCGCGATCGCGCGGTCCGAGGGGCTCGACGCCGGCGACCTGGAGCTGGCCCAGGAGTTGTTCGCCGCGGTGGGCCGCGTGGTGGTGCTGGACGAAGAGGCGCTCGATGCGGTGACCGGCCTGTCGGGCTCCGGCCCCGCCTACGTGGCGATCGTGATCGAATCGCTGGCCGACGGCGGGGTGCGGATGGGGCTCGATCGCGCGACCGCCATGACCCTGGCCACCCAGACCGTGCTGGGCTCGGCCCGGCTCATCCTCGAGACCGGAATGCATCCGGCGCAGCTCAAGGACATGGTGTCCTCCCCCGGCGGGACCACGATCGCCGGGATCACCGCGCTGGAAGAAGGAGGCGTGCGGCGGACATTCATCAGCGCGGTCGAGCGAGCCACCCTGCGCTCGCGCGAGCTCGGAGGCAAGCGCTAGTGGACGGCTTCGTGGACTTCCTCGGCTGGCTCCTCAGCTTGTACTCGTGGGTGATCATCGCGGCGGCCCTGATCACGTGGGTGAGCCCGGATCCACGCAATCCCATCGTCCAGTTCCTGCGGCAGGTGACCGAGCCGGTGCTCGCGCCGGTCCGGCGTCTCCTGCCGCCGTGGAAGACCGGCGGGCTCGATTTCTCCCCGCTGATCGTCATCATCGCCATCCAGTTCGTGGAGCGGGTGGTCCTGTCGAGCCTGCGCCAGGTGCATTGAGGAGGCTGCCGTGCGTATCACGCCCATGGATATCCGTCAGCAGCAGTTCACCGTCCGGATGTTCCGCGGCTTCGACGTCCAGGAGGTGGACACCTTCCTCGAGGACCTGGCCGCCGACTACGAGGCGCTCCTCAAGGAGAACACTCTCCTGAAGGAGCACCTGCAGGCCGCCGAGGAGCGCACTCGCGGGCTCGAGCAGCGCGAGCGCATGCTCCAGGAGACGCTGGTCACCACCCAGCGGATGGTCGAGGAGATGAAGGACAACGCCCGGCGCGAGGCTCAGCTGCTCATCAAGGAGGCGGAGATGCAGGGCGAGAAGACCATCGAGTCCGCCCGCACCGCCGAGGCCGCCATCCAGGCCCAGATCAGCCAGCTCAAGCGCACGCGGCGGCAGCTCGCCGAGTCGCTGCGGGCGACCGTGGACATGTACCAGCGGCTGCTGGACCAGGACCTCGAGCACGATGCCAGCCAGGACGCCGGCTAGGGGCCATCCCTCGGTCCTCTCCCCCTCGGTCCTCCACGTGCGGGTGCAGCCGCGCGCCCGGCAGAACGAAGTGGTCGGCTGGCAGGATGAGACGCTGCGGGTGCGGGTGACCGCGTCGCCCCACGACGGCGAGGCGAACCGTGCGGTCAGCCGCGTGCTGGCCGAGGCCTTCGACGTGCCGATCTCGCGGATCGTGCTGGTGCGGGGCGCCGCCTCGCGCGACAAGGTGTTCCGCATCGGGTCGGCCCCGATCCCGCCCCGGCGGAGCGCACGGCCATGATCAACCCGGTGCGCTGGGAGAACGGGCGTCTCGTGCTCCTCGACCAGACGCGCCTGCCCGCCGAGGAGGTCGAGCGCTCCTGCGCGTCCTGGGCCGAGGTGGCCGACGCCATCCGCCGCCTGGTGGTGCGGGGCGCGCCCGCGATCGGGGTGGCCGCGGCCTACGGCCTGGTCCTGGCCGCGCGCGAGAGCGCGGCGCGGGACGCCTCGGCGCTGCGCTCGGATCTCGAGGACGCGATCAAGGGGCTCGCCGCGACCCGCCCCACCGCGGTCAATCTCTTCTGGGCCCTCGACCGGATGCGCGGGGTGATCGACGCCGGCCCCGATCTGCCGGCGCCCGCGCTGGCCGAGCGGCTGCTCGCCGAGGCCCGCGCGATCCAGGCCGAGGACCTCGCGGCCAACCACGCCATGGGCGCCTACGGCGTGGCGCTGGTGCCGGAGGGGGCGCGCGTGCTGACCCACTGCAATGCGGGCGCGCTGGCCACCGCCGGCTACGGCACCGCGGTCGGGGTCATCCGCGCGGCGCACGCGCGCGGCCGTCTCGCCATGGTGTGGGTGGACGAGACGCGACCGGTCATGCAGGGCTCGCGGCTCACCGCGTGGGAGCTGGCCCGGGAGGGCATCCCCCACCGGCTGATCTCCGACGTGGCGGCGGGCTTCGTCATGCAGCGGGGCGAGGTGGACCTGGTGGTCACCGGCGCCGATCGCATCGCGGCCAACGGGGACACCGCGAACAAGATCGGCACGTACTCGGTCGCGGTGCTCGCGCGTCACCACCGGATCCCGTTCTACGTGGCCGCGCCCTGGTCCACCATCGACCCGTCCATCCCGGACGGCGGCGCCATCGTCATCGAGGAGCGAGACGCCGCCGAGGTGCGCGGGGTGGCGGGCCGGCAGACCGCGCCGGCGGATTCGCCGGTGTTCAACCCGGCCTTCGACGTCACGCCCGCGGAGCTGATCACCGCGATCATCACCGAGCGGGGCGTGGTACGCCCGCCGTACCACTTCACCTAGCGTCCGGCGAGCCTCATTTCCAGCAATCGCGAGATCGCGGGCGCGCGGCAGTACCACGACCGCACCGCGCACTCTCCCGAATCGGTGCGGCGCCGCGGCCAGGCCCTGGACTGGGAGATCAAGCCGCTGCCGTTCAAGATCTACCCGGCGATCGAGCCCCTGCGTCTGCCCACCGATCTGCCCGCGCTCGCCGTCGACACGTTCGACGCCCTGGCGCCGGGTCCGCCGCCCGCGCCCGCTCCGCCGCTCGACCTGCACCGCCTGGCCGCGCTGCTCTTCTTCTCGGCCGGCGTGACGCGGGTCAAGACCTATCCGGGCGGCACCCAGGTCCACTTCCGCGCCGCCGCGTCGACCGGCGCGCTCTATCAGACCGAGGCGTACGTGGTGGCCGGCGACGTCGCCGGCCTCGACCCGGGCGTCTATCACTTCAACCCCGGCGACTTCAGCCTGCGCCGTCTCCGGGCCGGTGATTTCCGCGGCGCAGTCGCGCTCGCCGCCGCCGACCACGCGGTGGCCGAGCAACCGGCGTCGATCGTGCTGTCCGCGATCTACTGGCGGAATACCTGGAAGTACCAGGCGCGCGGCTACCGCCACCTCTTCTGGGATTCGGGCACGCTCCTGGCCCAGCTGCTCGCCGCGGCGCGGGCGCTCCGCCTGCCGGCCCGCCTCGTCGCCGGCTTCGTGGACGTCGAGATGGACGCGCTGCTCGGGCTCGATGCCTCGAAGGAATCCGTGCTGGTCGTCGTGCCGGTGGGCGCGGCCGGCCGCCCGGCTTCCGCGCCACCGCTGGTGACCGCGCTCGCGCCCGAGGTGATCCCGCTGTCCGCACGCGAGATCGACTATCCGCTCCTCCGCCGGGCCCTCGAGGACTCGCGCCTCGACTCCGAGGCCGAGGTCGAGGAATGGCGCGAGCGCGGCCGCGCCGAGACTACGCCACGCCGCGACACCGGGGCGGCCGATCCGATCGCGCTGCCCGCGCCGAGCGCTGAAGCGGGACGCTCGCTGGGCGAGACGATCACCCGCCGCGGCTCGACGCGCGAGTTCTCCGGCGAGGCGATCGGCGTCGAGGCCCTGTCGAGCGCGCTCTATCACGCCACCCGCGGCGTCCCCGCCGACGCCTCCGCCGGGCAGGTCGATCTCTACCTCGCCATCCACGCCGTGGACGGCATCGCGCCGGGCGCGTATTTCTACGACCGCGCCGCGCACGGGCTCCTGTCCCTGCGGTCCGGCACCGTGCGGGATGACGCCGCGTTCCTGTGCCTCGAGCAGCCGCTGGGCGGCCAGTCGAGCGCGACCGTCTTCTTCCTCGCCGACCTGACGCGCGCGCTGGATCGCTGGGGCAATCGCGGCTACCGGCTCGTGAATCTCGAGGCGGGGCTGATCGGAGGGCGGCTCTACCTGGGCGCGTACGGTCAGCGCTTCGGGGCGACCGGCCTGACCTTCTACGATCGCGAGGTGGTCGCGTTCTTCTCCCCGCACGCGGCGGGACGGGATGCGGTGTTCGTGACCGCACTGGGGCGGTCGGTCCGGCGCGGATAGCCCGAGCGCACCCTACGCGGGAGTGGCCGGCGCCACGTCCCATCGCCCCACCGACTTGAACGGCCACTGCTGGAAGGCGGAGGCCTCGAGCACGGCGGCCGCGATCAGGATCAGGCGGAAGGCGGGATTGCTCGCGAGCTCGGTGGCGTGGGCCGCGAACATCATGAAGCCGGTTGGCAGCACCACGCCGAAGCCCAGGCGCGCCCATGTCAGCAGGTGCGCGGACAGGGCGCTCACCGGCAGGCCGCGGCCGAGCCCCGGCAATCGGAGATCGAAGAAGAAGCCGACCCCGACCACGATCACGACGCCGGTCCGGCACCGTGAGCGCCCCCGTCACGAGCCGGATTGCCGCCGTCCCGCCGGAGGTCACGCCGCAATGGTACGCGGCATTCCGGGGGTGAGTTGATTGCAACGTATCGCGGGGTTCTGCTACCGTGTTCGGGTCAACCTGAGGCACAAGGAGCCTGCAATGAAGAAGTACTACCTGATGGCGCCGGGTCCCACCCCCGTGCCGTCGAACGTCCTGCTGGCGATGGCCCGGCCGATGATCCACCATCGGACGCCGGAGTACGAGGCGCTGTTCATCGAGGTCCGCGCCGGGCTCAAGCGACTCTTCCAGACGAGCCAGGACGTGATCCCGTTCACCGCGTCGGGCACCGGCGCGCTCGAGGCGGCGGTGGTCAATACCCTGTCCGCGGGGGACACCGCCCTGGTGCTGCGGGCCGGCAAGTTCGGCGAGCGCTGGGACGAGATCTGCCGCACCTACGGCATCACGGTGATCCCGCTGGACGCGCCGTTCGGCCACACGGTGCCCGCGGAGGCCTTCGAGCAGGCGCTGCGCGCGCATCCGGAGGCCAAGGCGGTCCTGATGCAGCACAGCGAGTCGTCGACCGGTGTCCTCCACGATGTCCGAGGCATCGCGGCGGTCACTCGCGACACCGGGGCCATCCTGGTGGTGGACGCGGTGTCGAGCCTCGGCATCGCCGACCTGCGCATGGACGAGTGGGGCGTGGACGTGGTGGTGGCCGGGTCCCAGAAGGGGCTGATGCTGCCGCCGGGTCTCTCCTTCTGCGCGCTGTCCGAGAAGGCGTGGGGCCACGCGAAGGCGTCCCGGCTGCCCAAGTACTACTTCGACATCGCCACCGAGCGGAAGTTCGTGGCCCGCAACGAGTGCCGCTTCACGCCCGCGGTCTCCATCTTCGTGGGGCTGCGCGAAGTGCTGAAGATGATCGAGACCGAGACGCTGCCCGGCGTGTTCCGCCGTCACGAGCGGCTGGCCCGGGCGACGCGCGGCGGGGTGGAGGCCCTCGGCCTCGAGCTGTTCGCGAAGGCCACGCCCAGCCCCGCGCTGACCGCGGTGGTGGCGCCGCGCGGGATGGACAGCGAGGCGGTGCTCTCGACCTACTCGACCTCGCACAACATCACCATCGCGGGCGGGCAGGGGGAGATGAAAGGGCGGGTCTTCCGTCTCGGCCACATGGGCTACGTCGCGGACTTCGACGTGATCACCGCCCTCGCCGCCCTCGAGCAGGTGCTGCAGGAGCTGGGGCACCCCGTCGATCTGGGCGCCGGGGTGCGCGCGGTCCAGAAGGCCCTCGGCGAGCGCTGAGCGGCATGCGCGTCCTGCTGCTTCGTCACGCCGAGACCGACTGGAACCGGGAGCGCCGCTTCCAGGGCCGGCACGACGTCCCGCTGTCGGACGCCGGCCGCGGGCAGGCCGACTCGGCCGCGCGCCTGCTCGCGGCCACGCCGCTGGCCGCGGTCTGGTCGAGCCCGCTCTCCCGCGCCCGCGAGACCGCGACGCGCATCGCCGCGCCGCACGGGCTCGCGGTGCAGGTGGAGGAGGCGTTCACCGAGATGGACTTCGGCGAATGGGTCGGGCTCACCCGCGACGAGGTGACCACGCGCTTTCCCGACGCGCTGTCCGCGTGGGCCGAGACGCCGCAGGCCGCCCGCTGGCCCGGGGCCGAGACGCTCGATCAGGTCCGCGCGCGGGCTCTCGCCGGGCTCGAGCGGCTCCGGGCCGCCCACCAGGGCCAGACGATCTGCCTGGTGTCCCACGGCATCACCAGCCGCGTGCTGATCCTGGAGGCGCTCGGTCTCGGGCCCGACCGGCTCTGGTCGCTCCACATCTCGTCCGCCGGCATCTCCGAGCTGGAATTCCGCGACGACTGGACCACCCTTCACCGGATGAACTCGCTGGTCCATCTGGCCGACATCGCGGTGGCCTGAGGTCTCGAGGTGAGCGTGCCGCGCAAGGGTCAACCGACTCAGCTGCCCAAGGGGGCCAAGATCTATCTGCCCGACGAGGCCGCCCGCAAGCGGGCGGTGGAGGAGCGGCTGTTCGACGTGTTCCGCCGCTGGGGCTATCGCGAGGTGGTGACCAGCGCCTACGAATACTTCGACGTGCTCTCCCCCGGCACCGACGGCGAGCTGCAGGAGCGCATGTTCAAGATGGTGGACCGCGAGAGCGGGTGGCTGCTCGCCCTGCGCGCCGACGTCACCCCGCAGATCGCGCGCATCGTGGCGACGCGCATGCGCGACGAGCCGAAGCCGCTGCGCCTGCACTACGTCACCAACGTGTTTCGCTACGACGAGCCGCACGTCGGCCGCTATCGCGAGTTCTACCAGGCCGGCGTCGAGCTGATCGGGCTGCCCAACCCGGAAGGCGACGCCGAGATGATCGCGATGACCGCCGAGGGGCTCCAGGTATTGGGGCTCGAGCGGTTCCAGATCGACGTGGGCCAGACCGAGTTCTTCCGCGGCATCCTCGAGGACGTCGGGGCCGACCCCGACACCTCGCGCGAGCTGCGATCGGCCCTCGGCCACAAGGATCTCTCCGCGCTGGAGCGGCTGGTGGGCGAGCTGCACGCGCCCGCCGCGGTCGGCGAGCTGCTGCTGGCGCTGCCCACCCTCTACGGGCGCGGGGACGTGCTCGACCGCGCGGAGCGCCTGGTCAAGAACGCTCGGTCGGAGGCCGCGCTCGCCAACCTGGCCGAGATCTACCGGCTCCTGCGGACCTACGGCCTCGCGGACTCGGTGCTGCTCGACCTGGGCGAGGTTCGCGGCTTCGACTACTACTCGGGCGTACACTTCGAGGCGTACGTCTCGGGGCTCGGCGCCCCCCTGGTGGGGGGCGGCCGCTACGACCAGATGCTCGCTCGCTTCGGCTACGATTGCCCGGCGACCGGCTTCGCCTTCGAGACGAGCCGCGCCCTCCTGGCCATGGAGTCGCAGGGATCGGAGCCGCGGCTGTCCGGCCCGGAGTTCTTCGTGATCGATTTCACGCCGGACAAGACGCGCGCCCTGACCGTGTCCCGGCGGCTGCGCGACGCGGGGGCCGCGGTGGCGCGCGACATCATCAGCCGGCCCCTGGCCGAGTCGCTGGCGTACGCGCAGGGTCAGCGCGCACACTGGGCGCTGGTCATCGGCGGGCCCGGTGCCGACCCGGACCAGATCCGGGTGATCGATCTACAGGCAGGCGGGGACGCGGCGGAGCGGACGGTGGGTCTCGGCGAGCTGCTCGCCGACCCGCGGGAGCCGTTCCCGGGTCTCGGAGGCGGAGGCACTCATGCCTAACATCGTGGTGGTGGGCGCCCAGTGGGGCGACGAGGGCAAGGGCAAGATCGTGGACGTGCTGGCGCCTCACGTGGGCGTGGTCGTCCGCTATCAGGGCGGCAACAACGCGGGCCACACGGTGGTGGTGGGGCGGGAGAAGTTCGTGCTGCAGTCCATCCCCTCCGGCATCCTGCATCCGGGCGTGCGCTGCGTGATCGGCTGCGGCGTGGTGATCGACCCCTCCTCGCTGATCGAGGAGATGGAGTCGCTGGTCCAGCGCGGCGTCTCCCTGGACGGCAACCTCTATATCTCCAAGAACGCGCACCTGATCATGCCCTACCACCCGGCGCTCGATCGGGCCTCGGAGTCGCAGGCCGGCAAGCGGCGCATCGGCACCACCGGCAAGGGCGTGGGCCCCGCCTACGCGGACAAGACGGCGCGCATCGGCATCCGGATGGCGGATCTGCTGGACGAGCGGCTCTTCCGTGAGAAGCTCGAGTTCAACATCCAGCAGAAGAACCGACTGCTGCGGGAGATCTACGACGAGCAGACCTTCACGGTCGAGGGCATCCTGGCGACCTACCTGCGTTACGCGGGGTGGCTGGCCCCCTACGTCACCGACACCGCGCTGCTCCTGCACCGCTGGATCGAGGCGGGCCGCTCGGTGCTGTTCGAGGGCGCGCAGGGCACGATGCTCGACATCGACCACGGCACCTATCCGTTCATCACCTCGTCCAGCACCACGTCGGGCGGCGCCTCCACCGGCACCGGGATCCCGCCCACCAAGATCCACGGCGTGCTCGGCATCTCCAAGGCCTACTGCACGCGAGTGGGCGGCGGGCCCTTCATGACCGAGGTGCACGGGGAGATGGCCGACGTGCTCCGGGCGCGGGGCAACGAGTATGGCGCGGTCACCGGCCGGCCGCGCCGCTGCGGCTGGGCCGACGCGGTCGCGCTGCGCTACGCGGCGCGCATCAACGGGCTCGACACCATCGCGCTCACCAAGCTGGACGTGCTCGACGCCTGCGAGACGGTGCGCGTCTGCGTGGGCTACCGCTACGGGGGTGAGATCCTGACCGACTTCCCGGAGGAGGAGCGGATCTGGCACGAGGCCGAGCCGGTGTACGAGGAGCTCTCGGGCTGGCAGAGCAGCACGCACGGCATGCGGAGCTACGCGGAGCTGCCGTCCAAGGCGCGGGAGTACGTCGAGCGCCTGGCCGACCTGGTCGGGGTCAGCTTCTCGCTGGTCTCCACCGGCCCGGTCCGCGACGAGACGATCCTGGTGGACGACTCCCCGCTGACCCGCTGGTATCCCGCCCTGCGGAGCGCGCTGCCCGAGCACTAGTCGGGCGCCTGATGCGATGCCGCTCAAGATCCTGATCGTCGACGACGAGGAGCCGGCCCGCCAGGGGCTGACCGCGCTCCTCGGCCGCTGGGGCTACGACGTCGACGAGGCCGCCGACGGCCAGGAGGCCCTCGCCAAGGCGGCGGCGGGGCTGCCGTCGGTGGTGCTCTCCGATCTGGTCATGCCCAAGATGGACGGCCTCGACCTGCTGCGCGCGCTCAAGACCGACGTGCCGTTCGCCTCGGTGATCCTGCTGACCGGCCAGGGCTCGATCGACACCGCGGTCACCGCGATGCGCGAGGGCGCCTACGACTACCTCACCAAGCCGGTGGACGTGGCGCGGCTGCGGGTGCTCATCCCCAAGGCGGCGGAGCGGGGCGAGGCGCTGCGTGACGTCGCGCTGCTGCGCCGGAAGCTCAGCCAGGTCTGGGGCATGGGCCGGCTGGTCGGCACCAGCCACGGCATGCAGGAGGTCTATCGTCTCATCGAGGTCGCCGCGCCCACGCCCGCCGCGGTGCTGATCAGCGGCGAGAGCGGCACCGGCAAGGAGCTGGTGGCGCGCACGCTGCACGAGCTGTCCCCGCGGGCCAAGGGCCCGTTCGTGGCGGTGAACTGCGCGGCCATCCCGGAAACGCTGCTGGAGAGCGAGATCTTCGGACACGAGAAGGGTGCCTTCACCGGCGCGCTCGAGCGGCGGCCCGGCTGCTTCGAGCTGGCCCACGAGGGCACGATCTTCCTCGACGAGATCGCCGAGATGAACCCGGGCACCCAGGCCAAGTTCCTGCGCATCCTCCAGGACGGCACCGTGCGGCGGCTCGGCGGCAAGACCGAGATCAAGGTGGACGTGCGGGTGCTCGCCGCGACCAACAAGGATCCGGTCAAGGCCATCCAGGAAGGGACGTTCCGCGAGGACCTGTACTATCGTCTGAACGTGGTGAGCCTCGCCCTGCCGCCGCTGCGCGAGCGACGCGACGACATCCCGGCGCTGGTGCAGGCCTTCATCGAGGAGTTCAACGCCCGCTACGACAAGCGCATCCGCTCGGTGGACGAGAGCGTGCTGAACGGGCTCATCGCCCAGGGGTGGCCGGGGAACGTGCGCGAGCTGCGCAACACCCTGGAGCGGGCGATCATCGTCTGCGACGGCGACACGATCCTGCCCCGCCACATGCCGCCGGCGCCGGCGCTGCGCTCCACCGAGTCGGCGGACGGGCCCGACTCGGTGTCGTTCCGCGTGGGCACGAGCCTCGACGATGCCGAGAAGGCCCTGATCTTGAAGACCCTCGCGGCCAACGCCAACAACAAGACCCGGGCCGCCGACGTGCTCGGCATCAGCCTAAAGACCCTGCACAACAAGCTCAAGGCCTACGGCAGCTAGCATGCGGCTGGGAGTACGGGGACGGGAGGCGCTGGTTCTGAGCCTCCTCACCATGCTGGTGGTCGCCACCGCCACCGCGATCCACCTGTCGCAGGTGAGCCGGGTGGTGGTGCAGGAGGCGGTGAAGCAGGCCGAGCTGATCGCCAAGCAGATCTACGCGCAGAGCGGCCGCGCGCTGCATCGCAGCCCGGGCGCCGATCCGCTCGAGGCCCTGCGTCAGGATCCCGAGCTGCGCAGCTTCCTCGACGCCAGCGTGGGGTACTCGCCGCACCTCCTCTACGCGCTGATCTCCGATTCCAACGGGGTCGTGGTGCTCCACACCGAGCGTCAGAAGGAGGGCGACCCCGAGCCGGAGCGCCCGAACCTGGAAGGGCTGCTGAAGGTCGACACCCTGAGCCGCTTCTCCGCGCTCTACAACGCGGGCCGCACGTACGAGACGGTCCTGCCGATGACGCTGAATGACCGGCTGTTCGGATCGATCCGGCTCGGCGTCTCCACCACGCTCCTGCGCCGCGAGGTCACCGCCTCGCTCCGCCAGAGCCTCACGGTGGCCGCGGTGGCCCTGCCGCTGGCCTGGCTGGCCGCGCTCGTGCTGGCCCAGCTCACGGTGCGGCCCATCCGCGCGATCGTGGGCCAGGTCGATCGCATCCGGCGCGGCGAGCCGCCGGAGGCGACGCCGGTGACCGTCGGCGGCGACGAGTTCCAGGAGCTGTCCGCCCAGCTCTCGCGCCTCGGGCACGAGCTGCAGGCCGACCGCATCTCGAGCCTCAGCGAGAAGGCTCACCTGCAGGGCATGGTCGACCAGCTCGAGGACGGCGTCATCTTCCTGAATCCGGAGCGGCACATCCTGTTCTTCAATCGCGCGGCCGAGACGGTGGTCGGCCTGTCGCTGGAGCAGACGGTGGGCCTGCCCATCCACGAGGTGCTGGATGCCGCCCATCCGATGCTGCCGTTCGTGGACCACGTGCTGGCCGGCGCCCCGGGCATCCGCAACGCGACGGTGGTGCTGCCGCAGGCGGGGCGCGACAAGGAGTTCCTGGTCTCCGCGTTCCACATGGAGGACGCCCACCGGGTGATGGGCGTCGCCATTCTCCTGAAGGACCTGGAGTCGGTGAAGACGGTGCAGTCCCTCGTGAGCTACTCGGCCAAGCTGGCCGCCCTCGGCCGTCTGACCTCGGGCGTGGCCCACGAGGTCAAGAACCCGCTGAACGCGATGATGATCCACGTCGAGCTGCTGAAGGAGCAGCTGGAGGACGCGACGCCCGACGTCCACCAGAGCCTCGACGTGATCGGCGGAGAGATCCGCCGACTCGACCGGGTGGTGCAGGGCTTCCTGCGCTTCATGCGCCCCCAGGAGCTGACCCTGAAGCCGGTCGATCTCAACGGCATGCTGCAGAGCGTGGGCGCCCTGCTGGAAGCCGAGAGCCAGAGCCACGGCGTGCGCTTCGTGTTCGAGCTCGACGCCGCGCTGCCGCTGGTCAGCGCCGACGAGGAGCTGGTGCGCCAGGCCTTCATCAATATCCTGCAGAACGCCGAGCAGGCGATGCCGCAGGGCGGGGCGGTGCGCATCCGCACCCGGCCCGAGGGCGCCGACTGGGTGCGCGTGGTGGTGACCGACCAGGGCGTGGGCATCGCCCCGGAGGACCTGGACAAGATCTTCAAGCTCTACTACACGAGCAAGCCGGGGGGCAGCGGTATCGGGCTGTCCATCGTGTACCGGATCGTGCAGCTGCACGACGGGACGGTGGAAGCCAAGTCGCAGCCCGGCCGCGGCACCGCGCTGATCGTGCGCCTGCCGGTACGCTGACCCGCATGCGCCGCCCGATCTGGCTCGTCTGGCTGACTCTGCCGCTCGGCGGCTGTGTGGCCGCCACCGATCTGTTCGTGCCCGCGCCCTCGGCGTCACCGCCACGCACCGCGGCGGTGGTCGGGGAGGCGCCGGCGCCGAAGCCGGCGCCGCCCGATCTGGTGAAGGAGCCGGTGGCGCCGGCGCCGAAGGTGGTGAGCCCGGCGCCGCCTCCGCCGGTCGCCCCGGCACCGCCTCCGCCGGTGGCGCCGCCTTCGCCGCCGCCCCGGACCGCGGCGATCCCGAAGGAGCCGGCCACTCCGCTGCCGGTGCTGGCACCGCAGGCCAGCGTCGAGGAGGAGCAGCGGATGAAGTCGCAGGCCGAGCGACGCATCGAGGGGACCGAGAAGCTCGTGCAGCGCATCGACCCGTCACGGCTGGCCCGCGAGCAGCAGGAGAACTACCTGACCATCCAGAGCTTCCTCAGCAAGGCGCGTGAGGCGCTCTCGACCCGTGACATGCAGCGGGCCTTCACGCTCGCCGACAAGGCATACCTGCTCGCCGACGAGCTCTCGAAGACCCCGCGCTGAAACGTGTAACGATTGCCACGCCGGGTAAGGATTACCGACTCGGTCGGAGACACGCGCTTCCCGAGCGGATCTGACGTGTTGCGAGTCGCGAACTTTCAGGCGGCCGCCCCCGTGGCACAAGGGTTGCGATTTTTGCCGCGGACTTTATCGCACGCCAGGAGGTCGCCATGCGAAGCGCAGGGCTGTTGTTCGGGTGCACCCTCGGCCTTCTGGTTTCGGGCTGCACCATCGAGCCGCCGGAGGCCAGGCCGCCCGCGCCGATGGCGGGCGTGCTCGAATCCGGTCCGCGCGAGACGCGGTTCGGCCGCACCGGTGGCGAGGTCGTGAGCAACCCGCAGCTTCGCGACCGGATCCGCACGCTCTTCGGCGCCGACTGGGCTCCGGGCACCGGCAAGATCCAGCGCGGCGCCCAGGCCTACTTCGGGCGTGTGGCCTCGCCGCGCGGCGTGCGCGTGGGTGGCCAGAACTACGTCGCGGTCACCGGCTGCGTGACCACCGCGTGCCCCGCCGAGCGCGTGCTGCTCCTGATCCAGGAGACCGGCGACTCGATGCTCGCGCGCCTGGACGAGGGCGGCTACTCGCACTACTACGCCTACGGCCCGGAGTGGGGCCGCGCGGGCTCGACCCAGCAGGCCACCGACGCGGCCCTGAGGGCGCTCTCGCGCACCGGCGATCCGTACCCGCGGGCCTGAGGCGGCGCCAAATCTTGACCCGTCCGCGTTCGCTCGCTATGCTGACGTCTGCCTGCCCGGCCCGGCTGTCCTTTCACGAACCATGCGCGATACCGATACCGAGCGCGCAAGCCGTCTCAGGGCCGACCGCGCCGCCCCCGGCGGCGGAGCGCGCGGCATGAGCGATCTTGCCCACATCTTGACCACCGTCGACGAGTGGCTGTCCGGCGGGGGCAGCGTGCTGCTCATGACCGACTACGACGGGACTCTCACCCCCATCGTGGACGATCCCGCCGATGCGGTCCTCTCGGAGGAGATGCGCGAGCAGCTGGTGCGCCTCGCCCGGTCGCCGCGCGGCTGCGTCGCCGTGATCTCCGGTCGAGGGCTCGAGGACCTGCGCGCGCGGATCGACATCCCGGAGGTGATCTACGCGGGCTGCCACGGGCTCGAGATCGCAGGGCCCGAGCTGGCGTTCTGCCATCCCGACGCGGTGGCCCAGCAGGCGATGGTCGGCGCGGTGGGCGAGACGCTCGTGCGCCGGGCACCCGCCGTCAACGGGATGCGGGTGGAGACCAAGGGCCTCGCGGTGGCGGTGCACTATCGCCACGTGGCCCCCGACGAGATTCGCCGCGTGGAGATCGAGCTGGCCCGGGCGATCCGCGAGCAGGGGAGCCGGCTCAAGATCTTCCACGGCACGAAGGTGATCGAGGTGCTGCCCCAGGTGGCGTGGACGAAGGGCGAGTGCGCGGAGTGGATCGAAGAGCGCGTGGGCTCGACCTTGGCCGGCCGGGTGCTCTGGCTCTACCTGGGTGACGACTGGACCGACGAGCACGCCTTCGAGGTGCTCGGCAGCCGCGCGCTGACCATCCGGGTCGGTGACCTGGTGCCCGCGTCGAAGGCGGCCTTCCGGCTTGAGGACGTCTCCGAGGTGCAGCAGGTGCTGACCGCGCTCGCCAGCGGGACCGAGAGGCGCGCGTGAGGTTTCAGCTCCGGCTCGTCGCCGCGCTCTGGCTCGCCTCGCTGGTGGTCATCGGTATCTTCGCGTACCTGCAGGTCGTGGAGGAGAAGCAGCGGCTCACCGCGGAGCTGGACCGCCGGGCCGCGCTCCTCAGCGAGGGACTCAAGGAGGTGCTCGAGCCGGCACTGGCCCGCGGCGGATCGAAAGCGCAGGTGGACCGGCTGATCAAGAAGTTCAGCAAGCCCGATCAGGGACTCGCGGTCTACGATCGCGTGGCCTCGCTGATCGTGGCGACGCCCGACGTGGCCAAGATCCTGGAGAATCCGCCGCCCGAGGTCACCTGGGCTCTCACCTCGGGCGTGGTGCAGACCGGGTTCCGCCAGATGGAGGGCAAGACGCTCTACGTCTACGCGGATCCGATCATCCGCGAGGACCGGGCCGCCGGCGCGCTGGCCGTGTTCCTCGACGCCTCCGATCTCAAGAGCTCGGAGTGGGAGCGCTGGCGCTTCAACGCGGTTCGCTTCCTGGTGCTGGCGGTGGTCCTGGCCCTGATCGCCCTGCTGGTGGTGCGCATGAGCCTGACCCAGCCGCTGGCCAAGATGGCGCGCTGGACCAAGGCGGTGCGGCGCGGCCACGCCATCGATCCCCCCGAGCTGCCCGACGAGAGCCTCTTCGGGCCGATCGCCCGCGAGGTCTCGGTACTGGCCAAGAATCTTCAGCGGGCCCGGGCCGCCGCCGAGGAGGAGGCCGCGCTGCGTCTCATCGGCCAGACGCTCTGGACCGAGGAGCGGCTCAAGCAGTTCGCCAAGATGCGGCTGGGCGAGCGGGTGCTCGTGGTGGTGTCCAACCGCGAGCCGCTGAGCCACGTCTGGAAGGAGGGGGCGATCCAGGTGGTCACCCCGGCGAGCGGGCTCGTGACCGCGATGGATCCGGTCATGCGGGCGTGCGGCGGCGTGTGGGTGGCGCAGGCCAGCGGCGATGCCGACCGCGATACCGCCGACGCGCGCGGCCGCCTCCGGCTGCCGCCGGACGACCCGCGGTACACGCTCCGGCGCGTGTGGCTCACGCCGGAGGAGGACGCGGGCTACTACTACGGCTTCTCCAACGAGGGCCTGTGGCCCCTCTGCCACATCGTGCACAACCGCCCGCTGTTCCGTCCGGAGGACTGGGCGCAGTATCGAATCGTCAACGAGAAGTTCGCCAGCGCGGTGCTGGAGGAGATCGCGGGCACCGAGTCGCCGATGGTGCTGATCCAGGACTATCACTTCGCGCTGCTGCCCGCGCTCATCAAGCGGGAGCGCCCGGACGCGCGGACCGCGATCTTCTGGCATATCCCGTGGCCGAACTTCGAGGCCTTCAGCATCTGCCCGTGGCAGGACGAGCTGCTGCTCGGCATGCTGGGCGCCGACCTCATCGGGTTCCACACCCAGTACTACTGCAACAACTTCCTCGACACGGTGGATCGTGCGATCGAGGCCCGCATCGACTGGGAGCGCTTCTCGGTGACCCGCGGCCAGCACGTGACGTCGGTGAAGCCGTTCCCGATCAGCGTGGCCCCCGGCTTCGTGGACAATCCGCCCACCATCTCGCGACAGGCGCTGCTCCAGAGCCTGGACACCCCGGCCGAGTTCCTGGGCGTCGGGGTGGAGCGGCTCGACTACACCAAGGGCCTGCCCGAGCGCTTCCGGGCCCTCGGCCGCTTCTTCGAGCGCTTCCCGGAATATCGCGAGCGGGTGGTGTTCGTGCAGCTCGCCGCGCCGAGCCGCAGCACCATCCCCCGCTACCAGGCGCTGGAGGCCGAGGTGGACGCGGCGGTGCAGGAGGTCAACAGCGCCTACCAGACCAACCGCTGGAAGCCGATCCTCTACCTCAAGCGCCACCACGAGCATCGCGACATCTGGCCCTTCTACCGGCACGCCGACTTCTGCATGGTGACGTCGCTGCACGACGGCATGAACCTCGTCGCCAAGGAGTTCATCTCGGTGCGCGACGACGAGGACGGCGCCCTCATCCTGAGCCAGTTCACCGGCGCCTCGTCCGAGCTGCGCGACGCGATCCTGGTGAACCCCTACGACATCGACGGGATGGCGGAGGCGATCCGCACCGCGGTGGCGATGCCGGTGGAGGAGCGGCGGGCCCGCATGGCCCGCATGCGCCAGGGCGTGCGCGAGCACAACATCTATCGGTGGGCCGGTCTGCTCCTGAGCGAGCTCGAGCGCATCCCCGAGACCGCCATGGCCGCGCCGGAAGCGGCGACGTCGGAGAAGAAATGAAGCGGGGGAGGGACGTGAGTCCCTCCCCCGAAACAGCCCGTCACCGGCTCTCTCCCCGGCGGGGAGAGGAAGGGAGGCGGGTGTCTAGTCCTGGTCCACCAGCATCTTGACGGTCACCCGGCGCTTCTTCTCGTCCGGGGTCTCCTTCGCGGTGATGGGCCCGAGGCCCACCGCGTGCACGCGCGTCAGCGAGACGCCCTTCTCGACCAGGAAGCGACGTACCGCCTCGACCCGGCGCTGGCTCAGCCCGTAGTTGTAATCCACGGTGCCCTTCGGATCGGTGTAGCCACCCAGCTCCACGATCAGCGTGGGGTTGCCCTGCAGCTCCTTGACCACGCCCAGCAGGGCGGTCTGCGCTCCGTCGGTCAGCTCGGCCTTGTCGAAGCCGAAGTAGACCTCGAGGGTATCGGCCGTCTTCTGGTTGTAGCGGTTGCTCCACAGCCGGGTCAGCCGGCTGTCGACGCCCTCCGCCTTGGTCATGGCGGCGTCGGCGCGGTTGCGCGCGTCGGCCACGGAACCCTCGAGGCTCTTCACCTGGGTGGTCACACCCTTGACCTCGGTGCTCACGCCCTCGACCTGACCCTCGACCTTCGTGAAGCGCTGATCCGCCGCGGCGTCGCTCCTGGTGAACTGCTCGCGGACCCAGTCCTTCGTGGCGCAGCCCGACACCAGCAGGACCGCCGCCGGCAGCAGGACGCCCAGCTTCATCACCTGTCGCATATGCCCCCGCCTCCTTTGTGAGCGTTGACCAGCCTATTCACGAATGCGAACGGGCTCCTTGAGGCAACAACCAAGCCAGAGCCCGCGGTCGCCGTCGCGCGGGGCGTTTGGCGTGGTCTCTCCCCTACTTGGCGGGCGGAAGCGGAGGGGCGGCCGCGTCCGGCCAGCACCGGGTCGCCGCGACGTTTATACAAATTACACGGGCCGTGTAAGTGTTACACGATCCGTCTACCCATGCGAAACCCGGAAAGGGGGTTAGTGGACCGGCGCGGGCATGTGGATGTACAGCTCCTGCTTGCTGGGCTTGCTCCGGGCCGGCGGCCGCGGCGGGCGCATCTCGTAGCGCACCGGCCGCTGGTGATCGGCGTACTGCCGCTCGGTGTTGTAGACCGTGCTGAACTTCCACAGCATCCGGAGGTAGTTGGTCTGCCCGCGGGAGGCCGCCCGCAGGGCGGGGAGGCCGTAGAGGCGCAGGGCGCCCCAGCCGAGATGCTTGCGGTTGAGGATCGCCTGGGTGTTCACCAGCTCCTCGTAGAAGCGCCTGAGCGGCAGCTTCGTGGGCAGCACCGCGTGCTGCACGTCGAAGAGGCGATAGTCGCGCGAGGTGAGCTGCCGCGACTCGGTGAGCCAGAGCTCGGTGCCGGGATAGGGCGTGGCCACCGTGAGATGCACCACCTCGGGCACGCCGAGCGCCCACTCGCGCACCGCCGCGAAGCGCGCCTCGTCCCAGCTCGGATCCGCGATGATGTTGATCGCGACGGTGAGGCCGAGGGAGCGCGCGATCTCCAGCGCGCGCAGGTTCTCGTTGAGGGTGACCCGCTTGCGGTGTGCCTTCAGCGCGGCCTCGTCGAGGGCCTCGATGCCGAGGAACATGTAGAAGAGCCCGAGCTTCTTCCAGAAGGCGAACAGCTCCTGGTTCTTGATCAGCACGTCGCAGCGGGTCTCGAGGTAGTACTGCTTGCGGACGCGTCGCCGCTCGATCTCGCGCCCGATCGCGAAGCCGTGCTCGGCGTGGATGAAGGCCACGTCGTCCACGATGAACACGTTGGGCTCGCGGATGCGGGCCAGCTCCTCGCCCGCCTTCTCGGGCGAGCCCTTGCGATAGCTGCGCCCGTAGAACGTCCACGCGCTGCAGAACGAGCAGTCCCACGGGCAGCCGCGGGTGAACTCGACCGAGGCGCACGGGTCGAGCACGCCGATGAAGTACTTGTGGCGCTTTCGTCCGAGGTCCCGCGCGGGCGGGTGCAGATCGAGATCATCGAGCAGGGTCGGGCTCGGCCCCTGTCCGGTCATGGTCACCACGCCCGGCAGGGTGTCGAGCTTCGGGTCGCCGATGGCCTCGAGGACGCGCGGGGCGATCACCTCGCCCTCGCCGCGCACGATGCAATCGATGGCGCCCTCGGCGTGCTCGAGGAACTCGTGCGCCACGAACGACGCGCTGTGGCCGCCCACCATGATGAACGCGTCGGGCCGCTTCGCCCTGGTCGCTTTGGCGAGGTCGATCACCTCCGGCACATTGGCCAGATAATTCACCGAGAAGCCGATGGCCCGCGGCGCGAACGCGGCGAGCTCGCGCCAGTAGTCGGCGTGCTGAAAAACCTGCAGGTCGAGCAGCCGTACCTCGTGGCCGGCGGCGCGGATCGCCGAGGCCACCCGCTCGAGGCCCAGCGGCTCCAGGCGAAGATACAGCTCCGAATACATCAGCGGGCTCGGGTGCACGAGCAGCACTCGCATGTCTCTCGTCTCCTCTCGCTCGGAATGATATCTGAGATTCGCATGCCCCGCCTCCCGGCGCCGCTCGCCTCGTGTCTTCCAAGTGCGCGTCGTTAAGAAAAAATTACCCGTTTCCATGTAACGCTTACACGACAGGTGTCAGAAACGTGACGCGGCGTCGCCGGCCGGCCCGCTGCGCGATTTCGCCTAACGTGGCGGAATGCCACGCGTGGACGCGGGGGTCGACGGCGCCGGATCGAGTGGCACTTCGGTTGCCTACACGACGATTCGGAGCGAACTCCATGGCGATGATCGGCTTCAACGGCGAGGCGGAGCACGGGCGCGCTCATCTCCTGCTCGTCGACCCGTACGGCGGCAGCCGCGAGGGTCTGGGGGCCGCGCTTCGCGGCGGCAGCCTCGTCGTCGAGACCGCCGAAGGCATCGTGGAGGCGCTCGCGAAGATGCAGGACGGCGAGTTCGACGTCGCGGTGATCGACCTGGACCTGCCGCCCGCCCATGGCATCGCCGAGAACGGCTGGGGACTGGTGCGGCTCGTGCGCGAGCTGAATCCCGCGCTGCCCCTCGTCCTGATCGCGGCCGAATGCCCGCCGGACACGCAGGCCGAAGCCCTCCGACACGGAGCGGCGCGCCTGCTCGAGAAGCCCATCAATCCGCGCGAGCTGCGCCGCATCGTGCAGGCTCTGCGCCCGGAGACCGCCCCCGCATGAAGCGCGCTTCCATCGGCCTCGGCATCCTCGTCACCTTCTTCCTCCTCGCGATGTTCTTGATGGCCGACGCCGAGGTCCAGCCGCTGGACGACTCGCCGGTCCTGACGTCGTCGCCCTCCGCTCGCTGACCGCTCGCCGCCCGCGCCGCCCCGCCCGCCGCATCCCGGGACCTCCTTCGCAGCGGCCACACTCTGCGGTACCATTCCGTCCGTGGAGCACGTGAGGTGGCCATGATGCTGGTCGCATATCCCTGGCTGGTGCTGTTCGCGATGGGCTGGATCGTGGGCGCGATCTTCGTAGGGGCGGTCGGTGGAGCGACCCGCGGGGTGCAGGGCTTCTTCGCGTGGCTGCTGCTCGCGCTGCTGTTCTCGCCGCTGCTGGCGATGCTGGGACTGATCGGGGTGCTGCTGGGCGATGTGGCCCGCGAGATCCAGATCAAGGCCATCCACGGTCCCGAAGAGATCCTGCCTTCCCCGCCGCTGCGGCGCTCGTCGGGCCGCTTCGCGCATCTGGCCGGAGAGGACGACTAGGCAACACACCGCGAGGAGACCACATGGCGACGATCGGGCTTCTGCATCCGGGTGACATGGGCAGCGTGGTCGGCGCCTGCGCGGTGGCCGGCGGCTCCCGCGTGCTCTGGGCCTCCGAGGGACGGAGCGCGGGCACCCGCGACCGCGCCGCCGCCGCCGGCCTCGAGGACGCGGCGCGGCTCGCCGCGGTCGTCGCGGGCAGCGACGTCGTCGTCTCGGTGTGCCCGCCGCACGCCGCGCTCGATCTGGCGCGGGCGGTCGCGGCCCTGCGCTTCTCCGGCCTGTTCGTCGACGCCAACGCGGTGTCACCGTCGACCGCGCGCGAGATCGGCGGAACGGTGGAGGCCGGCGGCGCCGTCTTCGTCGACGGCGGGCTCATCGGGCCGCCGCCCCGCGCCGCGGGCACGACACGCCTGTATCTCTCCGGCCGCGAGGCCAAGCGCGCGTCCGCGCTCTTCGACGGCACCCGGCTCGAGGCGATCGCGCTGAGCGACGCGCCCGGCGCCGCCTCCGCCCTGAAGATGGCGTACGCCGCCTACACCAAGGGCGTCTCCGCGCTGCTGATCGGCGTGCGCGCGCTTGCGGCCGCCGAGGGAGTGGACGACGCGCTGCTCGCCGAGTGGCACCGGTCGCAGCCGGATCTGCCGAAGCGCTCCGAGGCCGCGGCCCGCGACAACGCGCGAAAGGCCTGGCGCTTCGTGGGCGAGATGGAGGAGATCACCGCCGCCTTCGAGGCCGCCGGCCTGCCCGGCGACTTCCACGAGGCCGCCGCCGAGATCTATCGGCGTCTGGCCGTCTACAAGGACGCGACCACGCCGCCGTCGATGGCCGATCTCGTCGGCCCACTGACCCGCCGCACGTCCTAGCCCGGCGCGGCCTGCGCCGGCTTGCTCGATGGCGGCGCGGGAGTACCATTCCCTCCAGACGACGAGAGCCGGTGTCCGTGCCGGCGGAGGAGGGACCATGGTCAAGGTCGGCCTGCTGGTGCGCCTGGAGGCCAAGCCCGGCAAGGAGAACGACGTCGACGCCTTCCTGCGGGGAGGCCTTGCGGTGGTCGAAGCGGAGCCCGCGACGCTGACGTGGTTCGCGATTCGGCTGGGGCCGACCACGTTCGGCGTCTTCGACGCCTTCCCGGACGAGGCCGGCCGGAGGGCGCACCTCTCGGGCGGGGTGGCCAAGGCGCTCGCCGCCAAGGCCGACGAGCTGTTCGCGCGCCCGCCGGTGATCGAGACGGTGGACGTGCTCGCGGTGAAGTTTCCGAAGTCGAGCTAGAGCGGTCGGGCTGCGGCGCGGTGCCGGACCAGCCGACAGGCGATGAGGGCGACCGTCACGACGACGATGGCCGCGACGAAGACCGGCTCCGCGCGCCCGAGGACGCGCTCGATCGCGGTCCCCGCGCCGTAGCCGAGCGCGTAGCCCAGTCCGACCGCGTACGGCACGTAGGCGACCGCCCCGAGCGCGTTGCTGACCACGAAGGTGAGCGGACGCATCCCGGTCGCGCCCGCCACCGGCCCGGCCAGGGAGCGCACCCCCGGCACGAAGCGGGCCGCGAACACCGCGAGGCCGCCGTGACGGGTCATCGCGGCCGAGGCCTTCGCGAGCCGGCCCGGCGTGATCCACACGTAGCGGCCGTAGCGCGCGAGCGCCTCAGGACCGTAGCGGCGGCCGGCCCAGTAGCCGAGGTTGTCGCCGACGATCGCGGCGAGGGCGCCGACCGCCAGTACCCCGGGCAGGTGCAGCAGGCCCCGCGCGGCGAGGAAGCCGGCGAGGGCGAGCACGCTCTCCTCGGGGACCGGCAGCCCCACGTTGCCGAGGATGACCACGAGGAAGATCGCCGGGTAGCGCCAGTGCTCGAGAAGAGGGCTCAGATCGGGCATGATCGAGTCGGGAGTGAGACATGATACGCCAGGAGAGCGACGATGGCTGACGTGGTGATGGTCGAGTGTCCCGCGTGCGGCGCGACCAATCGCGTCCCCACGGACCGGCTCCGCGCGCGGCTCGAGCCGGTCTGCGGCAAGTGCCGGGAGCCGCTGCCGGTGGGCAAGCCGCAGCCGGTCACCGACGCCAGTTTCGGCCAGGACGTGGAGCGCTCGCCCCTGCCGGTGCTGGTGGACGCGTGGGCGCCGTGGTGCGGGCCGTGCCACATGATCGCGCCGGTGATCGAGCAGCTCGCGACCGAGCTGGCCGGCCGCGTGCGGGTGGTGAAGCTCAACGTGGACGACAATCCCCGGACCGCCGCACGGTTCAACCTGCGCTCGATCCCCACCCTGCTCGTTCTCAAGGACGGCCGCGAGGTCGATCGGCTCGTGGGGGTGCAGCCCAAGCAGGAGATCGCGCGTCGCCTCGAGCAAGCGATCGCCTGAGCCGGTCTCCCGCGTGATCGGCGCGGCGGAAACCGCGCGTCGCCCCGGTGGCCCGTCGACCGAGCTGCCCCGCGGCGGGCGCCTCGCCGCGCTCGCCCTCACCGCGCTCGGCGTCGTCTACGGCGACATCGGCACCAGCCCGCTCTACGCGTTCCGCGAGTGCTTCAAGCCCACCTACGGCCTGGACGCCACCCCGGAGGCGGTCTTCGGCGTGCTCTCGCTGATCGCGTGGTCGCTGATCCTGATCGTCAGCGTGAAGTACCTCCTCGTGATCATCCGGCTCGACAACAACGGCGAAGGCGGCACCATGGCCCTGCTCGCCATGCTTCCGTGGATGAGGCGCCGCGGCTTCTTCGTCGGGCTCGGGCTCTTCGGGGCGGCGCTGCTCTACGGCGACGGCATCATCACGCCCGCCATCTCGGTGCTGAGCGCGACCGAGGGGATCGAGATCGCGGCCCCCGGCATCGCGCACGTCGTGCTGCCCGCGACGCTCGTGGTGCTGTTCCTGCTCTTCCGGTTCCAGCGCCACGGCACCGCCCGCGTGGGCGGCGTGTTCGGGCCGATCATGCTGCTGTGGTTCGTGACCATCGGCGCGCTCGGCGCGGTCGAGATCGTCCGCCAGCCCGCGATCCTGGCCGCGCTCAATCCGTGGCACGGGGCGCGGCTCTTCTGGGAGCATCGCGGCGCCTCGTTCCTCGTGCTGGGCGGGGTGGTGCTCACCGTCACCGGCGCCGAGGCGCTCTACGCCGATCTCGGGCACTTCGGGCGGCGGCCGATCCAGCTCGCGTGGTTCGGTCTCGGGTTGCCCGCGCTGCTGCTCAACTACTTCGGCCAGGGCGCGCTCGTGCTCGCGCGGCCCGAGGCGATCGCGAACCCGTTCTATCTCCTGGCCCCGCGGGTCCTCCTCTATCCGCTGGTGGCCCTCGCCACCGCGGCCACGATCGTGGCCTCGCAGGCCCTCATCTCGGGCGTGTTCTCGCTCACCCAGCAAGGCATCCGTCTGCGCTACCTGCCGCGCATGACGGTCATCCACACCTCGCGCTCCGAGTTCGGGCAGATCTACCTGCCCGCCGTCAACTCGGCGCTGATGGTGGGCTGCCTGGCCCTCGTGCTGGGCTTCCGCTCCTCGGCGGCGCTCGCCGGCGCCTACGGCGTCGCGGTCACCGGAACCATGGCCATCACCAGCGTGCTGTTCTTCGCGATCGCGCGCTACCGCTGGCGGTGGTCCCCGTGGTCGGCGGGGGCCCTGACCGTCGCGTTCCTCGTCGTGGACCTGGCGTTCCTCGGGGCCAACGTCGGCAAGATCGCGGGCGGGGGATGGGTGCCGCTGGCGGTGGCGACCGCGGTCATCGTGATCATGACCACCTGGCATCGCGGCACCGAGCTCGTCATGACGACGCTGGCCCGGCGCTCGATGCCGCTCGAGACGTTCCTCGCCGCGGTGGAGGAGACCCGGCCTCCGCGCGTGCCCGGCACCGCGGTCTTCCTGACCCCGACGGTGGAGGGCGCCCCGCCGAGCCTCGTGCACCACTTCCGCTACAACAAGGTGCTGCACGAGGAGGTGATTTTGGTGTCGATCGTCACCGAGACGGTGCCGGAGGTCGACGCGCGGCATCGCGTGTCGAGCCGTCCGCTCGGCGCCGGTTTCTGGCGGGTGGAGGCCCGCTACGGCTTCATGGAGCGCCCCGATGTCCGCTGGGTGGTGACCCGTTGCTGCGAGCACGGCATGCTCGCCCGGCCGGTGGACACCACGTTCTACCTGGGCCGCGCGTACTGGCTGCCCGACGGGCCGGCCCCCATGTGGCGTTGGCGCAAGCGGCTCTTCAATTTCATGTCGTGGAACGCCAGCTCGGCCAGTGATTTCTTCGGCGTGCCCCCCGATCGCGTCGTCGAGCTGGGCGCGCGGATCGAGTTCTGACCCGTCGTCGAGCGAGCGGTGGCGGCGTGGTAGACTCAGCGTCCGTACGGAACGAGCCGTTAGCTCAGTTGGTAGAGCACCTGACTTTTAATCAGGGGGTCGGTGGTTCGATCCCACCACGGCTCACCATTCGGAACGTTCTCCCGGCGGGGTCGAGGTATCGCATGCGCAGGGCGACGGTGGCGTGGAGCGTGGTGCTGGCGGCGGTGACGCTGGCCGGGTGCTCGGCGTCGCCCGACATCCGGCTCCGCAATCCGGAGACCGGCCAGGTCTTCACCTGCTCGGGCGAGTCGGGCACGACGGGCCGCTGGTGGGACGAGATGGCCAAGCGCACCCGCGACAACTGCGTGAAGGATCTGGAAGGGCGCGGCTACGTCATCATCAAGTAGCCGGGCGATGACCGTCGCGGGCTGGATGGGCGCCGTGACGCTCGGTCTGGTCGGCGCCGCCCTCATCGCATGCACGACCGCGCCGATCCCGCCGACCTACACGCAGGACGAGCTCAAGGCCCGATGCGATCGCCAGCGCGGCTGGTGGCGACCCGACGATCTCATGGGCGGCTATTGCGATTTTCGGGGGCCGTGACGGGCGGCTATCCGGACTCGCGCGGTGCCGCGGCCTCGTCCTGGTCGGGCCGGCTGTCGCGCGTCATGTAGCCCAGGAAGGCGTAGATCACCCCGAAGAGCAGGTAGACGAAGCTCAGGAAGAAGAATTCGCCCGCGTTCTCCGACCGAAACAGCAGGTACGTCTGGGCCACCGCGACGGGATAGACGAGCAGGCCCCACAGCTGCACTCGCCACGTCGAACGCTTCATGGCCGCGCTCCTGTCCGATATCTCGGCCCCGCGTGCCTCGAAGGTACACCAGCCCCGCCCGACGACACCTCTGCCCTCACGTAGAATTCACGCATGGACACCTACCGCGCCGTCGTCGACAAGCGAGAGCAGCGCGCCTACCGCAGCTGGCCGCGCTCGCCGGGACCAGCGCCCGCGCCGCGGTGGTCCTCGTGCTGGTCCAGACCCGCGCCCACGCATTCGACGCGGGCCGGTGCGCGCAGAGCCTGATGCTCGCCGCCTGGAAGGACGGCATCGGCTCGTGCCCGGGCCACCTCCCCGAGGCCGCGGTTGCCACCCTCCTCGGCCGCCCATCCGACCTGTCCGTCAACCGGGCGATCGGCTTCGGCTACGTGGATGCCGAGCGGGCCGGGCCTGCCGCCTCAGTCGCCCGCCGGCGCCGGCCGCTCACCGAGCTGGTGCACTGGAACCGATGGTGAGCCCCATCTGCCTGGTGCTGGTGGCCGCCCTGCTCCTGGCCGGCTGTGCCTCGGGCCAGGCATGCCAGGGACGGACCGGGGGGTGGCTCTCGGGCTGGGGGAACACCCGCGGGGGCAATACCGTGACGGTCGGCCTGCACCGCGCCTGGTGGGACTGCCAGGACCGGACGCTGACGCCCTCGGCCCCCCAGGCGCCGCTCCCCCTGCCGGCGCCCTCCGCCGACCCAGTGCCCGACGTCCCGGGTGGGCCGTCGGCGCCGACCCCGTCTCGCTGAAGAGACGCTCGCACTGAGACGGTTGGCGTGCTAGGGTATGTGCCCCTGCGAACCGGATTGGGGGAGGGCCGGTCGGCGGGGACGGGACCATGTGCGTCTACTGTCAGGAAGATCCATCGTGCGAGCACGAGCGCGACTCGTGCGCGGCCAGCCGTGGGGAGTTCTGCCCGGAGTGTGGACACCGCACCGCCGTGATGAAGACCTACACGCCGAAGCCGAGCTTCCCGATGATCCAGCCCGGGCGCTCCCGCAAGCGAAAGCCCGCTGCGAAGGCCCCCGCCCCGGTGGTCAAGCGCGCGCGGCCCGCCGGCAAGCGTCGCGCTCGTCCCTGACGACCCGCCAGTCATGAACCTGATCCTCCTCACCCTCGCGGCCATCGCCTTCATCGTCTGCCTGACCCTCATCGATCGGCTGGGCAAGCGGTTCGATCGTGTACGGACGGCGCGGCAGTGGGAGGAGCGGGAGCGGCTGCTGGATCGACGCCCCCGGGTCGCGACGGCGAACGAGATTCGCCAGCGTCGGTCGCGGCGGAACTGACGACGACGCTCGACTAGTTGGTGCCTTTGTCCAGCGCGCTGCGGACGGCGGTGCGGAGGTCGTCGGGGCTGAACGGCTTCGAGATCACCGGGACGCGGGAGGCGGCCAGGAACCCCGCGTAGTCCATCGAGTGCGCCTGCCCCGTCACGTAGATGATGCGGGGCATCGCCGAGCCGTGGCGCAGCTGCAGGGCCCAGTACAGCGCGGCCCCGTCCATCTTGGGCATGCGAAGGTCGCTGAGGATCAAGTCGTAGCGCCGCTCGTCGCAGAGCTGCAGCGCGGCGGCCCCGTCGGCGGCCACCTCGATCTCGTAGCCGTTCTCGGCCAGCACGTCGGCGATCAGCTCGCGCACGTCGGGCTCGTCCTCCACCACCAGCACAATGGCCCGCGCGGTCATCGTCTCCTCTCGTGGCTCCGGCTCGGCTCGGCACGCTCCGGGGCGAAGTCTAACAAGGCGCGCAAGTCCCGCACGGTGCCTGGCCTATCGCACCGCCGGCCGGACGAGGAGCGGGTACCGGCCGACCCGGTGACCCGAGATCAGCAGCTCGACGACCCACACGCCCGGCAGCACCAGATCGCGCTTCTCCAGCCGATCGACCTGCCACGTCCAGAGGGCGCCTTCCCGTGACTGGTCCATCGGCAGATTGCTGGTGCGCACCACCACGCCGTCGGGATTGATCCACCGCACCTGGATGTTCAGCAGCCCGCCCGTCTGCTGGATGCCGTAGAAGAACGTGGCGGCGGTCCGGACCGTGAACTCCTTGACGCCGGCCGGCATGTTTCGCCGGAACGCGGTGTAGAGCAGGGTGCCGGGCGCGGGCGCGTCGCTGGTGAAGTAGGCGAACTTCACCAGGCTCGCCGCCTCGATCCCGGACAGGTTGAGCGCGGGCGGCGCGGGCCGCGGCATGGGGCGCGGCTGATCTCGGCGCGGTTTGATCGGCACGACCGTTCAGATGTGCAAGTCAGAGGCCACGTGCAACGTCACGAAAACGTGCAGATTTCGGGGAGAGGCCGCATCACGCTCACCCTCCAGGTGGTGGCTCGGTGACGAAAGTTGGAGCCACACGGTAGCAGGCCGGCGACGACACTGCACGCGCAATCGCGTCGGCACGAGACCGATTCCGCGCACCCACTCGCTTCACTCGCGCATGACGACACGTACACCGTTGCGGCGATCGTCCTGGCCCTCACGTCGGCGGCTCTGGCCGTCGCCGTCCACTTCACCTGCGACCACGTGACGAGCGTCGGGCCGGATGGCTCGCCGCCGAGTGGCGAGCTCCTGCGCCCCGGGGCACTTCTTGACCCGAAGTATCCAGATGGTTACTATGGGAGTCGTCGTTCATGCCGACCACAGCCCGCGTCAAGCGCCTGGTATCCCGTCCCGTCCGAGATCCGCAGCGGACGCGCGATCGCATCCTGGCCGCGGCGCTCGCCGAGTTCTCCGCCGAGGGCTTCGCGGGCGCCCGGGTGGCCCGCATCGCCCGGCGAGCGAAGATCAACAAGCGCATGCTCTACCACTACTTCGGCAACAAGGAGGATCTCTTCCGCGAGATCTTCGACCGCAAGCTGCGGGAGCGGGCCGGCTGGATCAGCGAGGCGCCCGCCGAGCTGGGCGCGAGCCTCGCGTACTGGTTCCAGATGGCCTGCGAGGACAGCGACTGGATCCGGCTGATCCAGTGGGAGGCCCTCGGGGCGGGCGAGGGGAGGGTCATCCGCGAGGCGGAGCGGCGGGCCTCGCTCGAGCGGACCCTCGAGGACCTGCGGGCGCGGCAGCGCCGGGGCCTCGTGCCCGGCGATCTCGACGTGGGCCACCTGCTCCTGACCATCCTGGGCGTCCTCGCCTATCCGCTCGCCTTCCCTCAGGTGACTCGCATGGTGACGGGCAAGCGCGCGGCCGATCCGGCCTTTCGCCGGCAGCACACCGAGTTTCTCCGCCGGTTCGCCGACGCGCTGGTGACCCGTCGGCCCGAGCCCGCCGTGGTGCGCGCCTGATGCGCCGGCTCGGCCCGCGCGGCACCGCTCTGGCCCTGACCGCCCTCCTCGGCGCCACGTTACTCGTCGGCTGTGACCGCGCGGAGCAGGCCACCGCCAAGAGCCCTCCGCCCGGCGTGCCGGTCACCGTCGCCGACGTCATGGTGCGCGACGTCCCCGTGCAGATCCGCGCGATCGGCAACGTGCAGGCGCTGGCCACCGTTTCGGTGCTGTCGATGATCAACGGCGAGGTGCTGAAGGTCCACTTCTCCGAGGGCCAGGAAGTGCCGCCGGGTTCACCGCTCTTCACCATCGACCCGCGCCAGCTGCAGGCGCAGCTGCTCCAGGCCCAGGCCACCATGGCCCAGCATCAGGCCGCGGTGAAGCAGGCCGAAGCGAACCTGGCCAAGGATACCGCCGAGCTCGAGAACGCCAGAGTCGAGGAGGCGCGCTACAAGCAGCTGGTCGAGGGCGGCTTCGTGGCCCGCGAGCAGTACGACCAGATCCGGACCAAGGAGCTCACGCTCACTGCCACCATCGACGCCGACCGCGCCGCGGTCGAGACGGCCAAGGCGCTGGTGCGGGCCGACGAGGCGGCGGTGGAGAACGTCAAGGTGCAGCTCTCCTACACCGAGATCCGCGCCCCGATCGGCGGCCGCACCGGCAGCCTGCTTCTCCACCAGGGCAACGTGGTGAAAGCCAACGACGTGGGCAACCCGATGGTGGTGATCAACCGCATCCATCCCATCTACGTGGCCTTCTCGGTGCCCGAGGCTCAGCTGGCCGAGATCAAGCGCTACCAGGCGGCCGGTCCGCTGCCGGCGGAGGCGCAGGTCAACGGCGTGCCGGGCGGCGTGGTGCGTGGCCGGCTCACCTTCGTGAACAACACGGTCGACCCGAGCACCGGCACCATCCAGCTCAAGGCCACCTTCGAGAACGACGAGAACGCGCTGTGGCCCGGCCAGTTCGTCAACGTGGCCCTCACGCTGACCCGCCAGCCCGGCGCCATCCTGGTGCCGTCGCAGGCGGTGCAGAGCGGGCAGAAGGGGCAGTACGTCTTCGTGGTCAAGGCGGACCAGACCGTCGAGGCGCGCACGGTGGTGCCGGGCGCCGTGGACGGCCGCGACGTCGTCATCACCAGCGGGCTCCAGCCCGGCGAGCGGGTGGTGACCGACGGCCAGCTGCGCCTGGCGCCGGGAACGCGGGTGGACGTGAAGACGACGCCGCCGGGGACGCCGGCGCCGGCGGCCGCGCCGAAGGCGGGCGGATGACCACCGATCTCTTCATCCGGCGGCCCGTCATGACGACCCTGCTCATGGCGGGCATTCTCGTCTTCGGCATCATGGCCTACCGGCTCCTGCCGGTCAGCGACCTGCCCAACGTCGACTTCCCGACCATCCAGGTGACGGCCAGCCTGCCCGGCGCCTCGCCGGACACCATGGCCTCCGCGGTGGCGACCCCGCTGGAGAAGCAGTTCTCGACGATCGCGGGTATCGACTCGATGACGTCGACGAGCGCGCTCGGCACCACCCAGATCACGATCCAGTTCACGCTGGAGCGCAACATCGACGCGGCCGCCCAGGACGTGCAGGCCGCCATCGCGGCCGCGCAGCCCCAGATGCCGCCGGGCATGCCCACGCCGCCGTCGTACAAGAAGGTCAACCCGGCCGACCAGCCGATCCTCTACCTGTCGCTCAGCTCGCCGACCCTGCCGCTCTACGTCGTCGACGAGTACGCGCAGACCAACCTCGCGCAGCGCATCTCCACCATCGCGGGCGTGGCCCAGGTGCAGATCTTCGGCTCGCAGAAGTACGCGGTGCGCGCCCAGCTCGATCCGAACGCGATGGCCACCCTCGGCATCGGCATCGACGAGGTGCAGAAGGCGCTCGCCGACAGCAACGTGAACCTGCCGACCGGCACCCTGTGGGGCCCGAACCAGGCCTTCAGCGTGCAGGCCACCGGCCAGCTCACCAGCGCGGCGGCCTACCGGCCGCTCATCGTGGCCTACCGCAACGGCTCGCCGGTCCGCCTGGAGCAGCTCGGGCGCGTGATCGACGGGGTGCAGACCGACAAGGTGGCCTCCTGGTTCAACGACGAGCGGGCGGTGGTGCTCGCGGTCCAGAAGCAGCCGGGCACCAACACCATCGAGGTGGTGGATTCGATCAACCGCATCTTCCCCGCCTTCCGGGCGCAGCTGCCCGCCGCGGTCAACCTCAACACGCTCTACGACCGGTCGGCCTCCATCCGGGCCTCGGTCCACGACGTGCAGTTCACCCTGCTGCTGGCCATCGCGCTGGTGGTGCTCGTAATCTTCCTCTTTCTACGAAATGTCTCGGCCACATTGATCCCGAGCCTCGCCCTGCCCATGTCGATCCTCGGCACGTTCATGGTGATGTACGTGCTGGGCTACACGATCGACAACCTGTCGCTCATGGCGCTGACCCTGGCGGTCGGGTTCATCGTCGACGACGCCATCGTCATGCTCGAGAACATCGTGCGGCACATGGAGGAAGGCAAGGGCCGCATGGAGGCCGCGCTCGACGGGGCGCGCGAGATCGGCTTCACCATCGTGTCGATGACCGCCTCGCTGGCCGCGGTGTTCCTGCCCGTGCTGTTCATGGGCGGCATCGTGGGCCGGCTGCTACACGAGTTCGCGGTGGTGATCGGCACCGCGGTCATCGTGTCCGGGGTGGTGTCGCTGACGCTGACCCCGATGGCGTGCAGCCGCTTCCTGCGGCCGCCGCGGGAGAGCCACGGGCGCGTGTACGCGGCCTCCGAGCGCGTGTTCACCGCGATGCTGAAGGGCTACGAGCGCAGTCTGCAGCTCGTGCTGCGCCATCCCCGCTTCACCTTCATGGTGTTCCTCGCCACCATCGGGATGACCGCGTACCTCTTCGTGATCGTGCCCAAGGGCTTCATTCCCAACGAGGACACCGGCCAGGTCTTCGCGTTCACCGAGGCCTCGCAGGACATCTCCTTCGAGGGGATGATGGAGCACCAGGTGAAGGTGGCCCACATCGTGGGGCAGCAGCCCTACGTCAAGCAGTTCTTCTCGGCGATCGGGGCCAGCGGCTCGAGCGTGGTCATGAACACCGGCCGCATCTTCATGCTGCTCAAGCCGCGCTCCGAGCGGGTCAGCGCCGACGAGATCGTGCAGGATCTCCGCCGCAAGCTCTCCGGCATCCCGGGGGTCAACGTCTACCCGCAGGTGCTGCCCACCATCCGCATCGGCGGCAACCTGACCAAGGGCCAGTACCAGTACACCCTGCAGGACGCGGATCTGCAGTCGCTCTACCGCTGGTCGCCGATCATGTTCGAGCGCATGAAGGGCTTGCCCGGCTTCCTCGACGTCAATTCGGACCTGCAGATCACGAGCCCGCAGGTGCTGGTGGAGATCGATCGGGAAAAGGCCTCGGCCCTCGGGGTCACCGCGATGCAGATCGAGAACGCGCTCAACAACGCCTACGGCTCGCCGCAGGTCTCCACCATCTACACCCCGACCAACCAGTACTGGGTGATGATGGAGCTGCTGCCCCAGTACCAGCGCGATCCCGCCGCGCTCTCGATGCTCTACATCCGCTCGTCCAGCGGCAAGCTGGTGCCGCTCGGCACGGTGGCCAGGCTCACCCGCACGGTGGGCCCGCTCACCGTGAACCACCTGGGCCAGCTCCCCGCGGTCACGATC
Organism: Candidatus Methylomirabilota bacterium; assembly: GCA_035315345.1. Classification (NCBI taxonomy): domain Bacteria; phylum Methylomirabilota (SeqCode); species Candidatus Methylomirabilota bacterium. The sequence goes on along the minus strand of DATFYA010000105.1, from coordinate 9,560 downwards.
TCCTTCAACCTGCGACCCGGCATCGCCCTGGGTCAGGCGGTGAGCGAGATCCAGAAGGTGGAGCGCGAGCTGCGGCTGCCCGCGACGCTCAGCAGCTCCTTCCAGGGCACGGTGCAGGCCTTCCAGCGCTCGCTCCAGGGCCTGGGCCTCCTGCTGCTCGCCGCGGTGCTGGTGATCTACCTGATCCTGGGCATCCTGTACGAGAGCTTCATCCACCCGCTGACGATCCTCTCCGGCCTGCCGTCGGCGGGCGTGGGGGCGCTCCTGACCCTGCTGATCTTCAATCAGGAGCTGAACCTGTACGGCTTCGTCGGCATCATCATGCTGGTCGGCATCGTGAAGAAGAACGCGATCATGATGATCGACTTCGCCATCGACGCGCAGCGCAGCGGCAAGCCCGCCGCCGAGGCGATCTACCAGGGCTGCCTGCTGCGCTTCCGGCCGATCATGATGACCACCATGGCCGCCCTGATGGGCACCCTGCCGATCGCGGTGGGCTTCGGCGCCGGCGCGGATTCGCGCCGCTCGCTGGGTCTCGCGGTGGTGGGCGGCCTGCTGCTCTCCCAGCTGCTGACCCTCTACATCACCCCCGTGATCTATCTCTACCTGGAGCGATTCCGGGAGCGCGCCTCCCGTCGGCGCCCCGCCGTGAGCGACATGGCGCCGCGCCCGGTGGCCGGCGGCTCGTGACCGCGGGCGACGCGACCGGCGGTTCGCTCGGGCGGCTCGGCGCCGACCCGAAGGACTTCGACGCGGTCATCCAGGCGGTGCGCTTCGAGCTGTACCGCGAGAACATCTACGGAGCGCTCGAGATGGTCGAGGCCGCCCATCACGTCCATCCCGATCCGCGGTATCTCGAGCAGGCCGCCCGCATCCGCTCGTGGCTCAGCCACCTGGCCAACCGCGACGCCTACATCGCGGCCCAGGACGCGCAGTACCGGCGCCTGCGCTGGCGGATGGGGCTCAAGCTGATCGAGAAGCGCATCCGCATGATGCTCGGCCGCAAGACCCGCAAGATGATCGAGCGCCGGGCGCGCGACCCCGAGTTCCAGGCCCTCGAGCGCGAGGTGGCCGCCGCGCACGCCCGCCGCGTGCTCGACGCGGGCAGCGGGGAAGGCGGCGTGGCAATGGCGCTGGCCGCGCGTCACCCCGACATGCAGGTGGACGGCGTCGAGGTCTCGGCCACCAACGTGCGGATCGCGCACCGGCTCAACCGGTTCGCCAACGCCCGCTTCCGCCAGGGCCTCGCCGAGGAGGTGCACCGGGCCTTTCCGGGCGCCTCCTTCGACCTGGTCTACTCCTTCGCGGTGCTCGAGCACGTGCGCGACGTCGACGAGACCATCCGATCGATCATGACCGTGCTCCGCCCGGGCGGGCGATTCTGCTTCGTGGTGCCCATGCACGAGTTCCGCGCCCGCGGCCCCATTCCCGACTACGCGCCGGTGCACGGGTACGCCGATCACTGCCGCGTCTTCAGCGAGGGCGAGCTCTACCAGCGCTTCGGCCACGAGAAGAACTTCCACCTGCAGAAGATCCCGGGCGCGTGGAAGCACGGCGAGCTGCCCGCCTGCTTCGAGCCGATCGAGTTCGGTTCCTTCTTCGTCTCCTACACCAAGTAGCGCGCCGCGCGGCGGGCCCTCCGGTTGTCGAGTCTCCGAGAGCGTGGTCGAGCTTGGTCGAGGATGCGGCCCAGACGCGCGACCGGAGTGGCCCATGGGCGAGCGGCGGAAGCGGCGGCGGCGGTTCGGCTGTTCGGCTGTTCTTGAGCGGGTCGGGCATGGGTGCTATTAGAGCGTCGGGTTCGGTGTGCGCGCCATCACGGCCGTGGCACGCGGAGAGGCGAGCTGATCCCTGGCCACGAACCTTGCAGCCTCCACGACGCGTCCAGGCCGCCGGAGCATGGGGAGGGCCCATCAAGACGAGAGCGAGCGCGATGATCCTGGGAGCGATGGCGTATGTCCTGGCGGCGGGCCTCGTGGCTCCGTCGGACGCCGCAACCGAAGCGGAGCTCCAATCGGCCGTGTTCCGCGCCAAACCGGCCGTTGTCATGGTCGCCGTCCGCATCGGCGCGAGCGCGACGGTGCGGTGCAGCGACGGGACGACGACGGTCGTGCGGCCGGGCACGATCGGCGAGCTTGGGAGCGGTGCCATCATCCATCCCGAGGGTTGGATCGTGACGAACGGTCACGTCGTGCAGCCGTACCAGGACGGCGCGGCCGGATCGTTCGCGGTCGAATTGCTCGAGCAGGCGGTGGCCTCGGCGTGCGCCGCCGAGTTGGACGGCCTATCCACACCGGCACGGACCCAGCGCGTCCGCGCGCTCGCGGCCACGCGCGAGAACCGGGAAGGCTTCGTGGTCGAGCGGTCGCTGGATGTCCACCTGTCCAATGGCAAGGGCTATCCCGCGGCGGTGAAGTTCTACAGTCCGCCCGCCTACGTGGTCGTGGCCGGCTCTCCGGATCCCTCGGGGCAGCCCCGCACGGAGCACGGCCGTGATGTCGCGATCCTGAAGATCGAAGACAAGGAATTGCCCGTCGTCCGCCTCGCCAGACACAGCACGGACCTCCATCTGGGGCAGACGCTCTTCGTGATCGGCTTCCCGGGTGTCGTGGCCTCCCACGAACTGCTCAGCCGGGCCACGCGGTACGAGCCCTCGATCACGACTGGTCGCGTCTCGGGATTCAAAGAGGACATCGGGGGCCAGCGTGTCATCCAGACCGACGCGGCCATCATTCAGGGCAATAGCGGGGGGCCGGTGTTCGACGACCGTGGCCAGGTCATCGGCGCGGCCACGTTCACGTCGACCCAGGGGGAGCAGGTCGTCCAGGGGTTCAACTTCCTCATCCCGGTCGAGACGATCCAGGAGGCCGCGCGCGCGGCCGGAGTCGTGCCCAGGGCCGACAGCATGTTCACGCGGCTGTGGAACCATGGGGTCGACCTGTACCTTCGGGACCTCCACTACCGGGCCTACCGTAACATGAGCGCAGCGGACCGAATTCACCCGGGCTTCCCCGACGTGGAGCGCGTTCGCGAAGACTGCGACATCAAGCACAAGGAGCAGGGGTATCTCCACCGCGAGGAGTACCAGTGGGGTCTGACGGGTGTCCTGCTCCTGGGCGGGATCGCGGGCGTGTGGTTCGGCGGGCGACGGATCGGGTTCGCGACGCGCCAAGGCATCCGCCGCATCGTCCGCGAAGAACTCGACGCGCGAAACGGACGCTACGAACGCTAGTACACCGGCCAGGCGCCGGCGCGCCCGGCGCGCGCGTCAGCTGTCACGCTCGTGACGGCGACTACAGGCTCCGCAGGAACGCGACGAGGTCGGACTTCTGCGTGTCACTGAGCGCGAGGTTGAACCGGCGGTCGTAGAAATCGACGGCGTCCCGCAGCGTGGCGGCGGCGCCGTTGTGGAAGTAGGGCGCGCGGCCGGCGAGCCCGCGCAGGATCGGCCCCTTGAATCGCCCGACGTCCTTCCACTTGCCGGTGATGAGCGCGCGACCGGGATCCGTCACGATCTTGATCTCCCGGGTGGTCTTGTTACGCAACGTGTAGACCGGCATGTCGCCGACGGGCAGCCCGAACCGGTTGTGCACGCCGTCACCACCCTGGGCCACCGACACGGGGGGGTCGGCGACGCCGATGTCGAGCGGCGCCGGTACCGAATGATCGCCCGCGTTCGGCGTATCGTGGCAGGTCGTGCACGTGCCGACGATGGGGACGTCGAAGTTGCCCGGTCCGCCGAAGTCGTCGTTGACGCCGGACACCCCCGCGATCGGAATCACCACCGTGTTGAACAGGGCCTGGCCGCGGGCGACGGCGCCCCGCGCGCGATTGCGGCCGCCGCCGAGGAGCCGTGCCCACGCGTCGTACTCGGTGAACACGATCGGATCGAACGCCGGGTTCGAGCCGGCGCAGTTGACGCCGCTCGCATCGCAGCCCAGCGGATCGTTGTCGCCGAAGACGAACGACCGGCGCGACAGCCTCTCGGGACCGCCCTGCGCGCCGGCGGTGTGGAGATGGCCGGCGGCGCGATCGAAGATCTGGGCGGTGAAGTTGCCCATTTCGTACTCGACCATCTCATCCCGCGTGACGTCGTCGAGCGGGTTCGGCGCCTGCGCGTGGCCCTGCGTCGCCGAGTTCGACTGGTGGGAAAGGTCGAAGTGGATGGCCGAGGGCGACCCCCGCTCGATGGTCTCGCGGCCGTCCCACATCACGGTGCTGAGGAACGCGAGGTTCGTCGCGGGTAGCGGCCGGCGGAAGAGGGACAGCTCGCGGTCGCGGTTGTTTCCGGCGTAGCCGTACGGATCGCGGACCGCGACGAGCTCGAACTCGGCATTGGCGGGAATGGAAATTCCGACGCGGATGAGGCCTTTGGTCAGGAGCATGCTGTAGGCCCGCCCCCGCGCCTCCCGGGTGGAGACATCGGCGAGTGGCGAGTTCGCGCCGTCATTCGTCCGGAAGATCGGGTCAGTACCGCCGGTCGCCTCGAAGCGCGCCTGGATGCCGCGGGCGCTCACACTCATGTTGTTCTCGGGCTGGTGGCAGGTCACGCACCGGCGCCCGTTCAGTCCGAGGTCGCGGAAGAACGGATTGTCGGGGGCGACGACCGGGAATCCAGCGACGTTGATCGTCCGGGCTCGGCCCGATTCGTTCGCCACCGTGAAGACGGGCCCGCGCGGCCCGCCGCCGTCCTGGCCGCGAACCGACGAGGTGGTCAGAATAGCGCCGACCAGGGCGAGCCCGAGAGCGAACCCTACGCATCGACCTTGATATCGCATCACGGATCCTCCTCCGCGCGCGAGCGGTCCGCCGGGACGGCCCGGCGCGTCGCACAATTCCTCTGACAGAGGAATGGGCTCCGGGCTCGAGTCGCGAGACTCGCCGATCGGGCGATAGGCGCCGCGCACGTCCTGCACCGCAAGAGATCCCACCCGGCCATCGCTCGGCTTCTTCAGAAAAATTCCCGTCACGAGGCTTCGGCGAATATAGCATGAGGAGTCAGGCCGACCCGCCGACGCGTTGCGCTCAGCCTTCTTCGGAGTCGATCCGGCCAGAGCACGCCCATGAACGATGACGAGATCCGCCAGGACGATGTTGAGGAACTCCGCCGTGTCCTCCAGTGTCCGCAGCCGCGCCCGTTGCACGAGCTCCAAGCCCGCGACCCCGTCCCCGACTAGGAGCCGGTGCACGGCCACGCCGATCACTGCCGCGCCTTCAGGGGAGTTCTACCAGCGCTTCGGCCGCGTCGTCCGGTTGTCGAGTTTCCAGGGGCCTGCTATCATGCCGCTGCCATTCCGCACGCACAGCGGCCCAGGGACCCCGTCGTCTAGCCTGGCCAAGGACGCGACCCTTTCAAGGTCGAGATCGCGGGTTCGAATCCCGCCGGGGTCACCATTGATCTGACTCGCCGCCGCTCCAAGCCCGCGGAGGGCGGTCGCGGTCATCGCGTCACTACGTTCCGCTCGAGTCGCCTGCTCCGAGCATGAACGACCCGGGGCCTAGCGCCGGATCGGGTGAGGTCGAGGTAGGCAGACCAAACTCGCGGCTCTCCACATAGTCGACGCCAGCCACAGTGATCGCCATTCCATCGTCCGTCATCTCGATGAACTTCTTCCCTCGCAGATACCACAGAGTGAACTGTGTCTCGTCGATCGAGCAGCCGAAGAGGTCAGGGATGACCATGAGAGGCAAGCTCGGGCGGTGTGGCTCGGTGCGGCGGACGTTGTAGAGAGCCTGTAACAACTGACGACGTAAGTCCCGCTCGTCCTCGGTGCGGCGCTCCGAGAGTTCTCGTTCTGGGGGACCGCCGTTGCTCGGCGGCGGCGAGGACGTGCCGAAGGTGTCGCGGTCGTACGCTGCTCGGCGCACTGGATCGCACAGCACGCGGTAGGCGGCGACGACGTTATGGAATGCCTCGCTGTCGCCGGTCTCCTTGTTGTCTGGGTGGTAGAAGGCGGCGAGCAGCCGGTACGCCTTGGTGATGATCAGGGGCTGGGCCGCCCGGCTGACCTGAAGCACCTCGTAGTAGTTAGGAGTGCCCGGCATGTGCACTGGAACAGAGCCCTCTCTACCGCACAGGGAAGGCGGAGGTTTGGCCGACTTGAGAGACGGTGACCGCGGTGTTGCCCGTGTCCATGTCCACTACTGTCTCTCCTGTTCGCGGCGTGCTTCCCGACGAGGGCATGAGTGGATCGACACAACACATGATAGCTGTGTCCCAATATTTCCGCGTGACCGTGTGCGCGACTCTCAACCCGCACGGACATCCTTCAGGGTCCGGGAATGGGGCGACGGCGGTGGGCCGAGAGGATCGGGCCCAGGCACGCCACGGCCGGGGTCCGGAAGGGTCGGAGCCCTGAGAGGGCCCCGGACCGTGCGGGAACGGACCGGGAATCCGTGGCGGCGGCGACGGTTACGCGGCGGCGGGGAGCGCGAGGCGCAGCGGGATCGTCGGAAGCCAGGTCAGGTCAGTCCCGCCGGGGTCACCAGCGCTTTGGCTCGCTCCCGATCCGGACCCGCGCGTCCCGGTTACAGGCGGCAGCAGGGCCCGGACGACGGCCCCAAGAAGCAGCGATGGGTTCCCAGTCGCCGACGTCGTCTCCCGGTCGTCGAGGTAGGAAAGGACGCCCACCTCCGCCGCTATGAGCTGCCGGATGACTGCGAGCGACGGTCGCTCGGCCCAGGCGCGACTGCTCCGGCTTGACAGGGACATGAAACTAGTGTTTCATCCATGGCGATGAGCCAGCAACAACTCCTCCTTCTACTGTTGAGCCTGCCCCCCACGCCGTCTAGCCTGCGGGTGCGAGTATGGAGGCGCCTGCGCTCCCTTGGCGCGGTTGCCCTCAAGCGGTCCGCGTATCTGCTCCCGGACACGCCGGAGCGTTACGAGGATTTCCAGTGGCTCGCTCAAGAGGTGGAGCGCGACGGGGGCGAAGCCACGCTCATCCGCGTCCAGCAGATCGAGAACGTCAGCCCGGGGGATGTGCTGCGCTTGTTTCACGAGCCCCGCGACCGAGAGTATCGACAGCTCGCTCTACGTTACCGCCGGCTCCTGCCGGGCCTGGAAGGGAAAGCCATTAGCCCGAAGATGCACGACAAGCTCGCCCGCCTGTCCAAGGACCACCAGCGGATCCGCGGCATCGACTTCTTCGACGCCCCCGGCGGAGCCGAGGTGAGGCGTCTCGAGGAGGCCATCGCCATGCGTACCAGACGTCCCGAAACACCGGTGCCGGAGCCACGGCTCGATCTGACCAAGCTGCGAGGACGCCGGTGGGTCACCCGGCCCAGGCCGCACGTCGACCGCGTCGCTTCGGCGTGGCTGATCAGGCGGTTCATCGATCCAGATGCAGTGTTCCTGTTCGCTCCGCCGGCCGAGTTTCCCAAGGACGCGATTCCTTACGACGCGCCGGGGGCGGAGCTCAGCCATCAGGGCGAGGACTGCACATTCGAGACGCTGATCAAGCGCGCGAATTTGCGTGACCGGCGGCTCATCCGGCTCGCGGAGGTAGTACACGAGGCGGACCTGCGCGACGGCAAGTACCCGCGCGAGGAGGCGCGCGGCATCGACGTGGCGATCCGGGCCCTGCTCACCGCCGCGGCAGACGATCACCAGGTGCTGGCACAAGGCATGACGCTGTTCGAAGGGCTGTACACCAACACCTCCGGAAAAGGCTGAGATGCCGATTCTCGCGTTGTCCCGCGCGGATGTGTTCGAGCTGCTCAGTCTTCGCGAGTGCGTCGACGTGGTCGAGTACGCCTTTCGGCTGCATGCCGAGGGTCGAACCCTCGGGCCCGGCGTACTCTCGGTGCCCGCCACGGGTGGGGCCTTCCACATCAAGGCGGCCGGGCTCCTGGGCGAGCGTGCGTACTTCGCGGCGAAGACCAACGGCAACTTCCCCGGCAACCCCAAATGTTCCGGGCTGCCCACGATCCAGGGATTGGTGGTGCTGGTCGACGGCGAGCGCGGGACGCCGCTGGCGGTGATCGACTCCGGGAGCGTGACCGCGTTGCGGACGGGGGCGGCGACCGGGGTTGCGGCGCGGTACCTGGCGCGGCCCGACAGCCGGACGGCCACGATAGTGGGGTGCGGGATTCAGGGCGAGCTGCAGTTGGCGGCCATCGCCGCCGTCCTTCCGCTGGAGCGGGCGTGGGTGCTGGACATCGACCACGCGCGAGCGGAGTGCATGGCGGCCCAGGCGAGCACCCGGCTGGGGCTGGAGGTCGAGGCGGTCAAGGATCTTCGAAAGGCACTGACTGCCAGCGACGTATGCGTGACGTGCACGCCATCGCGCCAGGCGGTAGTAGCTGCGGCCGACGTCGCTCCCGGCACGTTCCTGGCGGCGGTCGGCGCCGATGCGCGCGGCAAGCAGGAGCTCGAGCCCGCCTTGATGGCGAGCTCCACCGTGGTCGTCGACGTGCTCGCCCAGTGCGTGGAGATCGGGGAGCTGCAGCATGCGGTGGCACAGGGTCTCCTGGCGCCGGAGGACGTGCATGCCGAGCTCGGTGACGTCGTCGCGGGGGGGCGGCCCGGTCGTAGCCGTGCTGAGGAGATCACGATCTTCGATAGCTCGGGCACGGCGCTGCAGGATGTGGCGGCGGCGGTGGCGGTGTACGAGAAGGCGCGGCGTGACGGTCGAGGTCAGGAGGTGGCGCTCGATGGCTGAGACGATCGGCAATACGTGGAAGGAAATCACGTTTTCTTGATGGGACTGGCCCGGTTCACCGCGGCGCTGATTCGGCTCGCGCGGTCGTTGCCGGGCCAGACCGCATGGGGGCGATGATGAGCCGGCCGACGACGATGCAGTTGCTCAAGTATTTCCTCTATCTGGGCAGCCTCGGCTTCGGGGGACCCGTCGCGCTGGTGGGCTACATGCAGCGCGACCTGGTCGAGCAGCGGAAATGGTTCACGAAGGACGAGTACATGAAGTCCCTGGCCCTCTCGCAGCTGGCCCCGGGGCCGCTCGCGGCGCAGCTTGCGATTTGCCTCGGCTATGTGCACTCCCGGGTGCGAGGGGCCACGATGGTGGCGCTCGCCTTCGTGCTGCCATCGTTCGTGATGACGGTGGCGATCAGCTGGCTGTACGTGCGGTTCGGGGGCTTGTCCTGGATGCAGGCCGCATTCTACGGCGTCGGGGCGACCGTGATCGGCATCATCACCATTGCCGCCTACAAGCTCGCCCGGCTCACGATGGCGAAGGACCGCCTGCAGTGGGTCGTCTTCGCCGTGATGGCGGTGGTCACCGCGTGGACCGAGTCCGAGAGCCTCTGGCTCTTCCTGCTGTGCGGCGTCGCGGTCATGGTCGCACAGGCGCCCCCGGCGTGGCTCCGGCGCTCGGCCCCGGTGTGCTTCGCCGTCGCGATGACGCCGGAGCTGCTGGCGCAGATCCTCTGGTTCTTCGCGAAGGCGGGCGCCTTCGTCTTCGGCAGCGGCCTCGCCATCGTGCCGTTCCTCTACGGTGGCGTCGTCCAGGAGTATGGCTGGCTCAACGACAAGCAGTTCGTCGACGCCGTCGCCGTCGCCATGCTCACCCCCGGCCCCATCGTCATCACGGTGGCGTTCA
>DATFYA010000104.1 GCA_035315345.1 Candidatus Methylomirabilota bacterium | reverse complement strand
CGTAGAGCTGCATCCCTTCGGCCGCCGCGTGAGGGACAAGCGTGACGTCTGGGAGGAAGCGGTGCGCGTCCTGGTGCCGTGCTTCACCCAGCAGTCGGTCGAGCACCACGGCCAGTACTTCGACTTCCCGGCCCGCAACGTGATCCCGAAGCCCCGGCAGAAGCCGCACCCGCCGCTCTGGGTGGCGTGCTCGAACATCCAGACCATCGCCGCCGCGGGGCAGTGGGGCATGGGCGCGCTCGGCTTCCAGTTCGTCTCGCCGGAGGCGGCCCACGCGTGGGTGAACCGGTACTACACGAGCCTGACCCGCGACCTGAACCGGCTCGCGGATTATCCGGTCAATCCGAACATCGCCATGGTGAGCGCCTTCATGTGCGCGCCCACCGACGAGGAGGCGCGCGAGAAGGCGGCGGGCTGGACCTTCTTCGTGTTCTGCCTGTCGCACTACGGCCGCCACGGCATGGCCGAGCCCGGCACCGGCGACATGTGGAAGCTCTACCAGGAGTGGCGTCACACGCCCAAGGCGCAGGAGACACTCAAGGCCGGCCTCATCGGCTCGCCGGAGACGATCCGGCGCCGGCTCGTCGAGTTCGAGGCCACCAACGTGGACCAGGTCATCCTCTTGAATCAGACCGGGCGCACCAGCCACGAGGACATCTGCTCGAGCCTCGAGCTGTTCGCACGCGACGTGATGCCCGAGTTCCACGCGCGGGAGCCGCAGCACCAGCGCTGGAAGGCCGACGTGATGGCCGGCCGCGTGGCGCTCGAGGCGCTCGACACCGAAGAATTCACGGTCTATTCCCACCAGAACGAGGACATCGTGCGGCTCACTCCCGAGCAGCTGAAGCAGAAGATGGCGGCGAAGGAAGCGGAGCGCCGGGCATGAGCGGCATCCGCATGCGGCAGATCTGCCTGGTGGCCCGCCGGCTCGAGCCGGTGGTGGAGCAGCTGCAGTCGGTGCTCGAGCTGCCGGTGTGTCATCGCGATCCCGGCGTCGGCAAGTACGGGCTCGAGAACGCGCTGTTCCCGATCGGCGACAAGTTCCTGGAGGTGGTCGCGCCGGTGCGCGACGGTACCACCGCCGGCCGCTATCTGGACCGGCGCGGCGGCGACGGCGGCTACATGGTGATCACCCAGTGCGACGATCTGGCGCCGCGCCGCAAGCGCTGCGAGGCGCTGTCCGTGCGCATCGCCAACGAGATCGGCTATCCGGAGTACCACGAGCTGCAGCTCCACCCCCGCGACGTGGGCGCCGCGATGCTCTCGTTCGCCTGGCAAGCGGGCGCTCGCGCGCCGGGCGGGCCGTGGCACCCGGCGGCCTGCCACGGCGAGGGCGAGCCCGGCGGGGGCGCGAGCCTGATCCGGGCCATGACCGCCGCCGAGCTGCAGAGCGAGGACCCCGACCGGTTGGCGCGCCGCTGGAGCGACCTGATCGAGCGCCCGGTGCGCGTGCAGGACGGCCAACGCCTGATCGCCCTCGATGACGCGACGCTGCGTTTCACCGAGGCGACCGACGGGCGCGGCGAAGGCCTCGCCGGCCTTGACCTGATGTGTGCCGATCCGGCCCGCCGCGGCCTCGTCCTCATCAGCGGGATCCGCTTCCGCCTGCTCGCCTGATCGGTCGCCGGCGGGCGCCGGTGCCGTTCCGTGGACATCGGACGCCCGTCCGTGTCAGTCGAGGCCGGATGGGGGAGGTCCCGGCGCCCCTCTCCCGCCGCGATTCCACACACTTGGCCACCACTCGACGGTGGCAAGAATGTTGCCGATATCGGAACCGCCATGCCGCGGCGCCTGCTCCTGCCTCCGATGCTCGCCGTCCTCCTCGTGCTCCTGATGGGCTGCAACGGTCCCGACTCGCGGGTGCGCGGCACGGTCCAGTCGGGGGATTCGGCGGCCCGCCAGCGCGCCCTGCGCGAGGCGCTGCGCTACTATCGCGCCGCTGCGGTGGCCGAGCCGGCCTCGCTCGACGCCCAGACCCGCCGGGGCGGGATGGCCGAGGTGCTCGGCGAGTTCGACGAGGCCCTGGACGCCTACGCGCGCGCCGCCCGCATCGAGCCGTCGGCGCGCGCCTACCAGCGCGCGGGAATCCTCGCGGAGCGGATGGGCAGCACCGCCGTGGCGGTGGAATACCTGAACGCCAGCCTCAACGCCCCGCCCACCCGGTCGGAGCGCATGGCGCAGACCGGGCTGCGCTGGGTGGACGGGCTGCGCCGATCGCTCAACGCCTCGCGGATCTCCCGCATGCTGCCGGACCGGGTGCTCCGGACGCTCGACGTGGGTCGGGTCGTTCTCGGCGGCGCCGCGGTCGACCACGAGGTGACCGCGACCGCACTGTTCGCCACGCTGGTCGAGTCCGGCGACACCGCCCGCGCGCTCGATCTGGCCCGTGCCCGCGGCTGGGTGCAGGAAGGCGCCGACTACTGCGCCGCGGGCTCCGGGCCGCGCGACCCCGAGATCCGGGCGCTGGTGGGGATGCTGGCCGCTCCGGAGCGCACCGACTGTCTGCTCCGCGTGGGTCGCTCGCTGACCGACGACGGCAGGGTCCGCCTGGCGCGCACGGTCCTGCTGGACCGCAGCCGTAGCTCGGCCGATCCGCGCGTGCGCCGCGAGGCGCTGACGTTCATGGGCCGCCGGCTCCCCGCCCACGAGGTGCCCAAGCTGGCCGAGGCGTTCAACATCGCCGGCTACAACCTGCAGCATCGCTTCGGCGACGCGGGCGGCGCCGCCGCCGCGTACCAGCGCGCCATCGCGGCGGACGCCAAGTTCTCCTGGCCCTACGCCAACCTCGGCCGCCTCTACATGGACATGGCCCAGCACGAGGTGGCGCTCGAGTGGCTGCGCACCGCGGTCCGGATCAACCCGAAGCACGTCCGCGCCTACGTCAACCTCGGGCTGTCGCTGCAGCTGCTGCGGCGCGACGAGGAGGCGGTGCCCGCGTACCGGGCCGCGCTCGCGCTGGATCCCGACGACGCGTTCGTGCACGCCAAGCTCGGGCGCAGTCTCCTCAAGCTGGGGCGGGACGCGGAGGGACTCCAGGAGCTGCAGGTCGCGGTGCGCCTCGACTCGAGCCTGACCGTGGAACGCGAATTCCTGGTCCGGCGCGTCGCGGGCGATCCGCGCGGCTTCCCCCCGGACTGAGGCCGCGGTATGGTGGGGCGCTCATGCCCCCCGACCCGCCCTCGTCTCCCGCCTCCCGCGCTCCGGCCTATCGCGCTCTCGCCGTCACCGTCATCACGCTGGCTCTCGCCTACGGGGTCTGGTACGTGTACAGCGTCTTCCTCGTCGCGCTGCTGAAGGAGTTCGGCTGGAGCCGGTCCGTGCTCGCGGGCGCCTTCTCGGTGTTCACGCTGGTCAGCGGCGGCGTCGGGCCGGCTACTCGGTGACCGCGTTCATCGTTCCGGCCATGATGGCCGATCGCTTCCGCGGGCCGCACTGCGGCTCGATCTTCGGCGCGACGCAGGTCGCGAGCGCGCTCGGCAGCGCGCTGGGGGCGTGGCTGGCCGGGCGCATGTTCGACGCCACCGGCAGCTACGCGATCGCCTTCGGCGTCGCGGCCGGCGCCGCCGCGGTGGCGGCGTGGTCGGTGTGGGCGAGCCGGATCCCGCTGGCCCGCCCGGGCTAGCGAGACTCGCGCGAGCCGGTGGCCGCGCGCTTCCTCACGTGGCCGGGCGCCGGGATCTCCGCGGCGCGCACGCGCGCCGCCGCCGGGATGTATTCTGATGCGGCCGCCTTCGGGGTGATGACGGCGGGCCGCGCGGCGGGCTCGGCCGGCCGGATGGTCGCCGGAGATGAAGACGCGGCCGCCTGGCTCGGCGACGCCTCGAACAGCTGCCAAAGGTAGGGGACCGATACGAACGCGACGAACCCGACGACCGCCATGAGCATCGAGGCGCGGACCCAGCCGCGGCCGAGCCAGCCGTGCGAGCGGAGATCGCGATCCTCGTCGTCCTCGCCGGTCAGCCATCGGATCTCGTCCTGCAGGGATGCGACCTCCTCGCGCAGCCGGGCCGCTTCCTCTTCGAGGCCGGCCAGCCGCGCCTCGACGCTCGACGTTCCGCGCGATGCGACCCCGCTGATCTTGCGCTCCGCTAACGCCATGGCGCTCCTGAGCGGAGCAAGACCTGCGCCACCGAATGACGCCGACGCGCGAGCTGAAAAGTCGGCCGGTTACGCGGCCGCACCGATCGTGGCCGGTTCCCAGGCGCGTCCAGGCGGTGTCCTGGGATGACCGTGCCCGAGGTCCTCGCTCTCGATTTCGATGGGGTCTGCTGCGACGGCCTGCACGAGTACTTCGAGACGAGCCGCCGCGTGCACGCACAGGTGTGGCCGGACGAGCCGATGCCCGGGCCCGATCTGTTCGAGGCCTTCCGCGCGCTCCGCCCGGTCATCCTGAGCGGCTGGGAGATGCCGGTGCTGGTGCGGGCGATCGCGCAGAGCGTGCCGCACGCGGCGATCCTCCAGGGCTGGGACTCGGTGCGCGAGACCATCACCCACGCCGACCCGCGCGGCGCGGAGCTCGCGACGTTGCTGGGCCACACGCTCGATGCGGTGCGCCGGGAGTGGATCACGCGCGACCTCGAGGGCTGGCTGGCCCTGCACGAGCCGTACGCCACGCTCGAGCAGCTGCGTCGCCTCGTGGGCGCGCCGGCGCAGGCGGTGCTCGTGACGACCAAGGAGGGCGAGTTCGCGCGCCTCATCCTCGACCGCTGGCGCGTGCCGTTCGCCGACATCCAGGGCAAAGAGACCGGCGTGCACAAGTGCGAGAACCTGCGCGGGCTGATCGCCGCGTGGGCGGCCGGCCACGGCCGGCGGCCCCGGCTCGCCTTCGTCGAGGACCGACTGGAGACGCTGCAGCACGTGACCACGCATCCGGATCTGGCCGACGTCGCGCTCTACCTGGCCGCGTGGGGTTACAACACGGAGGCCGCGCGGGCCGTCGCGCGCGACGACGCGCGCATCCGCCTCCTTGCCCTCGACGAGTTCCGCGCGGGCAGCGCGCGCTGGCCGTGATCGCGGCGCGGCTTGTCCGCTCGGGCCGGCTGTGGCATCGTCCACTGCCATGAAGATCGCGCGCGTCGAGGCCTTGCACTGTGACGGCGGCTGGCGGCCCTGGACCTTCGTTCGCGTCGAGACCGACGACGGGCTCGTGGGCTGGGGTGAATGCAGCGACAACCGGAGTCCGCACGGCATCGCGGGCTCCGTGCAGGATCTCACCCCGCTGCTCATCGGCCAGGACCCGCGGCCGGTCGAGCGGCTCTACTGGGACATGCTCCGCGCCACTCGCCAGAATCTGGGCGGGGTGACCCACAAGGCGATGGCCGGCATCGAGCTGGCCCTGTGGGACATCAAGGCCAAGGCTCTGGGCGTGCCGGTCTACGAGCTGTTCGGGGGCCCGCTGCGCGACCGCATGCGGCTGTACTGGTCGCACTGCGGGACCACGCGGGCGCGCCTCGGCCACGTGCTGGGCACCCCGCCGCTGCGGAGCTACGCCGACATCACCGCGCTCGGCAAGGAGGTGGTGGCGCGCGGCTTCACCGCGCTCAAGACCAACATGGTGATCCCGGGCGATCCGGCCACCGTCTACTTCCCGGGCTTCGCCAGCGGCATCAACTCCACCGACGGCGCGCCCACCGTGGAGATCCTGGACGCCATCGAGCGCTTGATCGGTACCTTCCGCGACGCGGTCGGGCCGAAGGTGGGCCTCTGCCTCGACCTCAACTACAACTTCCGCACCGAGGGCGTGCTGCGCATCGCCAAGCTGCTCGAGCAATTCGACATGCAGTGGGTCGAGTACGACAACTGGGATCCGCAGGCGCTGCTGCAGATCAAGCAGTCGACGTCGACACGCCTGGCGTCCTGCGAGAGCCTGGTCACCACGCGACAGTACCGCCCGTTCCTGGAGCTGCACGCGGTCGACGTGGCGATCATCGACGTGCCGTGGAACGGGTTCTCGCAGGGCGTGCAGATCGGGCGCATGGCCGAGGCCTACGAGATCAACATCGCGCCCCACAACTACTACAGCCACCTCGCCGATCTCCATTCGCTTCACCTCTGCGCGGTCCTGCCCAACGTGCGCATCATGGAGATCGACATCGACGACGTGGCCTGGAAGGCGGACCTGGTCACGAAGCCGCCGGTCGTCAAGGACGGCCACATCTTCCTTCCCGACGGGCCGGGCTGGGGCGCCGACATCAACGAGGAGGTGCTGCGCGCGCATCCGTGGCCGGGCGTCGGCGAGCGTGCGCGCAGTTTCTACGGCATGAGCCCGGACCAGATGCGCGCCCGTCCCGCGTAGTCGCCGGGCAGGCTGATCAGCCGGCTAGGTGACGGCCGGCGCGACCTTGCGGTGTAGGGCCTGCTCGGCGGCGCGCCAGAGGTACCAGGCGGCCACCGAGCGGTAGGGCCTCCACCGCTCGCCGTAGCGCCGCAGCTGCTTCGGCGTGGGCTGGGTGCGGCGACCGTAGGCGCGCTTGAAGCCCTCGCGCACTCCGAAATCGTCGACCGGCAGCACGTCGGGCCGGCCGAGCGTGAAGATCAGCAGCATCTCCACCGTCCACTGCCCGACCCCGTGCAGCTCGATCAGGCGCTCGATGATCGCTTCGTCGGTCAGCCGGTGACAGGTCGCGCGGGTGGGGACGCCGCCCGCGCACGCAGCCCGGGCGATGTGCTTGATCGCGCGGATCTTGCCGCGCGAGAATCCGGCCCGGCGCATCTTCCGCGCGTCCATCGCGGCCACCGCGGCGGGAGCGGGGAAGCGCCGGCCGGGGAAGAGCGCGAGGAAACGGCCCAGGATGGCTTCGGCGGCGCGGCCGTGGATCTGCTGGTGCGCGATGGCGCGCACCAGCGTCTCGAACGGCTGCTGGTTGCGGATCGCGAGCCCGCACGGCCCCACCCGGCGGATGAGCGCGCGCATCACCGGATCGGCCTTGGAGAGATGACGGACCGCGGCTGCGCTCATGTCGCGCGACTGTAGCATAGGGGGATTGACTTCTCTCGCGGGAGTGGCGACCATCCGGGGGCCATGCAGACCACGCCCGTCCGCTATCCCGATCCGGCGGTGCAGATCCTCGACGAGAGCTTCACCAAGTATCGCGTCTTCAACTCGGCGGTGGAGCGGCTCGCCACCGGATTTCGCTGGGCGGAGGGCCCGGTGTGGTTCGGCGACGGCCGCTACGTGCTCTGGAGCGATATCCCGAACGACCGCATCATGCGCTGGGACGAGGAGACCGGGGCGGTCAGCGTGTTCCGCAAGCCGTCCCACTTCGCCAACGGCAACACCCGCGACCGACAGGGACGGCTCGTCACCTGCGAGCACGACAGCCGCCGCGTCACCCGCACCGAGTACGACGGCACCATCACGGTGCTCATGGATCGCTTCGAGGGCAAGCGCCTGAACTCGCCCAACGACGTGGTGGTCAAGTCGGACGACTCGGTGTGGTTCACCGATCCGCCCTTCGGCGTGCTGAGCAATTACGAGGGACACGCCGCCGCGCTCGAGCTGCCCACCAACGTCTACCGGCTCGAGCCGAAGACGGGCCGGGCCACCGTGGTCACCGGCGACGTTCCTCGCCCCAACGGCCTGTGCTTCTCGCCCGACGAGAGCCGGCTCTACGTGGTGGTCTCCGGCGCGGTGCCGCGCGAGATCCGCGTCTTCGACGTGGTGGGCGACGGCACCGCGCTCGAAAACGGCCGCGTCTTCATCGACGCCGGCGCCGGCATCCCGGACGGGCTGCGCTGCGACACCGACGGCAACCTCTGGTGCGGCTGGGGCGGCGGCGAGGGGCTGGACGGCGTCGCGATCTACAACCCGGACGCCCGGCTCATCGGCCGCATCCTGCTGCCCGAGCGCTGCGCCAACCTGTGCTTCGGCGGCGTGAAGCGCAATCGCCTGTTCCTGGCCGGGAGCCAGTCGCTCTACTCGATCTTCGTCAACACCCAGGGCGTGGCCGGCGGCTGAGCGGCCGCCCCATGGCCCTGCCCGTCGCGCTCCGCGCGTTCCGCCACGACGACTTTCGCCGCTTCTTCACCGCCCAGCTGGTCGCCCAGATCGGGTCGTGGATGCAGACGGTGGCCCAGTCCTGGCTGGTGCTGACCCTCACCTCGTCCCCGCTGCTGCTGGGCCTGATCGGCACGCTCCAGTTCGGGCCGATCCTGCTCTTCTCGATCGTCTCGGGCGCGCTCGCGGATCGGCTGCCCAAGAAGCGGCTCCTCATCGTGACCCAGGCCGTGCTGGGGGGCCAGGCTCTCCTGCTCGGGGCGCTCGTGTACGTCGGCCACGTGGAGTACTGGCACGTGGCGGTGCTGGCCACCGGGGTCGGCCTCGCCAACGTGCTCGACGGCCCCGCGCGCCAGTCGCTGGTGGCCGAGATGGTGGGCCGCGCGGATGTGAGCAGCGCGATCTCGCTGAACTCGGCGTGCTTCAACGCGGCCCGGATCGTCGGGCCCAGCATCGGCGGGCTCGTCATCGCTCGTTACGGGGTGGCGCCCGCCTTCCTGATGAACGCGGTCGGCTTCGTGATCGCGATCGCGATGATGAGCACGCTGCGCTCGCGTGGCCTGCCCCAGCCCGGGTCGGGTGGTAGCGTGGGTCAGGAGATCCTGACCGGCCTGCGCTACGTGTGGCGCACTCGCGAGATGGTGCTGGCTCTCGGGCTCTGCTTCATGGTGAGCTTCTGCGTCTTCAACTTCACGATCTACGTGCCGCTGGTGGTGCGCACCGTGCTGGGGCTGGGCGCGGAGGGCTTCGGGTTCCTCATGGCCGCCCTCGGCGTGGGCGCGGTGTCCGGCGCGCTCGCGCTGGGCATGGCGGGTCCGCGCCCGCCGCGCCCGCTCATGTTCGCCGCCGCCGCGCTGGCCTGCGGGGGGCTCCTCGGCCTCTCGGTGGTCCGCTCGGTCTGGCCCGCGATCGCGATGCTGTTCCTGACCGGCTTCTTCGGCGTCATCGCGGTGGTGGCGTGCAACACGACCATGCAGCTGGCCTCGACCGACGCGCTGCGCGGCCGGGTCATGAGCATCTACACGCTCGTGTGGGGCGGCGTGTTCCCGATCGGCGCGTTCATGGTGGGCGCCATGTCCGAGCGCTGGGGCGTGCAGCGAGCCCTCGCGACCAACGGAGCCATCGGCCTGACCGGCGTCGCCGCCCTCCTGGGCTGGTGGCGCCTCCGCACCCGCTGAGCGCCGACCGTGCAGTACCGCACGCCCCGAGTGGCCAGGAACGGAACTGGGGGAGTGCGGGGGCCATGTCGGGGCCCCCGCAGCTGAAGAGCCGTGAAGAAGTACACGGAGGACAGCATGACCGCGCCACGACCAACAGTACGTGTAGGCCTCATAGGCGCCGGCTTCGTCGCCCACATCCACGGCCTCGCGTATCAGCACGTGCGCGGGGTGGACGTGGAGCTGGCCTGTGTGACCGCGTCGCGCCCGGCGCGCGCGCAGGCCTACGCGAAGGAGTTCAAGGTCGCGCGCGTGGCCGCCGACTTCCGCGCGGTGCTGGCCGACCCCGATGTCGACCTGGTGGATCTGTGCGTGCCTCCGCACCACCACGCTCCGATGGCGATCGAGGCGGCGCGGGCGGGCAAGCACGTGATCGTGGAGAAGCCGCTGACCGGCTTCTTCGGCCCGTCCGCGACACCGCGGGAGGACATGCTCCGCTCCGCGCTCGCCGCGGCCGATGAGGTCCTGGCCGCGACCGCTGCAGCCGGCGTGCGGCTCTGCTACGCCGAGAACTGGGTCTACGCGCCACCCATCCAGAAGGCGCGCCGGCTGCTCGCCGCCTCGGGCGGGCCCATCCTGAGGCTGGTCGGCGAGGAGAGCCACTCGGGCACGCACTCGGCGGTGAACAAGCACTGGGTGACGGGCGGCGGCGGCTCGCTGATCGGCAAGGCGTGCCATCCGCTCGGCGGCGCGCTCTACCTCAAGGCCGACGAGGGCCGGCGCCTGCGCGGCGCGCCGGTCCGCCCGGTGTCGGTCATGGCCGAGGTGGCTCACCTCGCCGACACCGCGGTCTTCCGCGCGTCGTCTCCGCGCTATCTCAACACGGTCGACGGCGCGGACGTGGAGGACTGGGGCAGCATGCTGGTCACCTTCGACGACGGCACGGTGGCCCAGATCTCGGCGGCCGACACGGTGCTGGGCGGCATCCGCAACTCGATGGCGATCTACGGGGCCAAGGCGGTGGTGCTCTGCAACATCAATCCCAACGACGTCGTGCAGGCCTACGCGCCCGACCCGGCCGTGTTCGGCGACGAGTACATCGTCGAGAAGATCGAGACCAAGGCGGGATGGACCGCGCCGCAGCCCGACGAGGAGTGGACCACCGGCTATCCGCAGGAGATCCAGGACTTCGTGGAATGCGTGGCCTTCGGCCGCGAGCCGCTCTCCGGCGGTCCGCTCGCCCGCGACGTCACCGCCGTGATCTACGGCGCCTACCTCTCCGCGGCCACCGGCCACCGCATCGACCTCCGCCCGTTTCTCTAGAACGGGGTCAGGTCTTGCATTACGACATTTTCCGCGCTCGGGGCGATATGGCAGCGGGACACGAAAATGTCGTAATGCAAGACCTGACCCCTCAGCTGAACCCCTCAGCTGAACCCCTCAGCTGAACCCTCAGCGGGAGGAGCGGGCGGTGAATTCCAGCGCGATGCGCTGGACGGCGCGGCCGGGGCTGCCCATGGTGAGGCCGGCGAAGAGCAGGAAGGAGCGCGCGGTCACGTCGTAGGCCTGGCCCACGTCGAACGAGGGCAGGTCGGAGCGCTCCGGCTGGTTGGTGTCGAGCATGCAGAGCCAGCGCGAGCCGCCCACCAGCTCGGGCAGGCTGAACTTCACCACGTCGTGGTAGGCGTTCATGACCAGCAGCAGCGTCGCATCCCCGGCCTGCCGCTTGATCCCGCTCTCCTGGCCCCGGCCGTCGAGCAGCATGCCGAAGCAGCGCATGTGCGGATCCCGCCACTGCTCGCCGCTCATCTCGGAGCCGTCCGCGTTGATCCACGTCACGTCCTTGACCTGCAGCTCCTCGTTCCACTGCGCGGTGAGGAAGCGCCCCCGTCTCAGGATCGGGAAGGCGTGCCGCAGGAAGGTGAGCTTGCGCACGAACGCGGTGAGCGCGCGCGCCTCCCCGCCGTCGGCCGGATCGGGCCACGCGAGCCAGCTGATCTCGTTGTCCTGGCAGTAGGCGTTGTTGTTGCCGCGCTGGGTGTGGCCGAACTCGTCGCCGGCCAGGATCATCGGCGTGCCGCGCGAGAGGATCAGGGTGGCGAGCAGGTTCCGCTTCTGCCGCTCGCGCACCGCGCGGATGGCCGCGTCGTCCGTCGGCCCCTCCACCCCGTAGTTGGCGGAGAGATTGTTGTCGGTGCCGTCCCGGTTGTCCTCGCCGTTGGCCTCGTTGTGCTTGTCCTGGTAGGAGACCAGGTCGTTCAGGGTGAAGCCGTCGTGTGCGGTGACGAAGTTCACGCTGGCCCACGGCTTCCGGCCGCGCTTGTCGAAGAGATCCGCCGAGCCGGCGAGCCGGCCGGCCAGGTCGCCCACCTTGCCGTCGTCGCCGCGCCAGTAGCCGCGCGCGGTGTCGCGGAAGCGGTCGTTCCATTCGGCCCAGCCGGGCGGGAAGGCGCCGACCTGGTAGCCGCCCGGTCCGAGGTCCCAGGGCTCCGCGATCAGCTTCACCGAATTCAACACCGGATCCTGCCGGCAGGAGTCGAGGAAGCCGCCCCCCTCGTCGAAGCCGTGCGGCTCGCGGCCCAGGATGGTGGCGAGGTCGAAGCGGAAGCCGTCGACGTGCATCTCGGTGGCCCAGTAGCGCAGGCTGTCCGTCACCATCTGCAGCACGCGCGGATGGCTCAGGTTCACGGTGTTGCCGGTGCCGGTGTCGTTGATGTAGTGGCGCCTGGCGTCGGGTACCAGTCGGTAGTACGACGAGTTATCGATGCCCTTGAACGACAGCGTCGGCCCCCGCTCGTTGCCCTCGGCGGTGTGGTTGTAGACCACGTCGAGGATGACCTCGAGCCCCGCGTCGTGCAGGTGCGCCACCATCTGCTTGAACTCGGCCGCGTCGCCGGTCGCGAAGTACCGCGGCTCGGGCGCGAAGAAGCCGATGGAGTTGTAGCCCCAGTAGTTGGTGAGGCGCTTCTCCAGCAGATAGCCGTCGTCGACGAAGGCGTGGATGGGCAGCAGCTCCACCGCGGTGATGCCGAGCCCGGTGAGGTGATCCAGCACCTCGCGGCGCGCGAGGCCCGCGAAGGTCCCGCGCAGCGCCTCCGGCACCAGCGGATGGAGGCGGGTCAAGCCCTTGACGTGCGCCTCGTAGATGACGGTGCGCTCCCACGGGGTGCCGGGTCGGCGGTCGCGCGTCCAGGTGAACGCGGGATCGACGACCTGGCACTTGGGCACGTAGGGCGCGCTGTCCCGCTCGTCGAACGAGCGGTCGTCGTCGGGCGCCCCGATGGTGTAGCCGAAGATCTCCGGGCGCCAGGCGAGCCGGCCCACGTGCGCCTTCGCGTACGGATCGAGGAGCAGCTTGTGCGGATTGAAGCGATGGCCGGCGTCCGGCTCGTACGGGCCGTGGACCCGATACGCGTACACGGTGCCCGGCCGCACGTCGCGCAGATAGCCGTGCCACACCTCGTCGGTGTACTCGGGCAGCTCGATGCGCTCGAGCTCGCGCGTGCCGGTGTCGTCGAACAGGCAGAGCTCGACCTTCACCGCATTGGCGGAGAAGAGCGCGAAGTTCACCCCGAGGCCGTCCCAGGTGGCGCCCAGCGGGTTCGGCAGGCCTTCGGTGATCCGGGGGCTCGAGCTGGCCATATCGCCGCGCTGTCGTCTCAGCACGTTCCGTTCAGCAAGTTCCGTTCCCGGCTCGCGCGCGCGTCGGCGCGGGGGATGAGCGCACCGCGCGGCGCTCTCTCCGCGATCGCGCGTCGGAGTTACCGGGTTCTGCCTACCGGGCCGGCCCGGCCAGCAGGTTGGCCTCCGTGAGGTACCGGCGCACGCCCGGATGCAGCAGCTCGGGGCGGGCGATGGCGGCGACGGTGTTGGCCGCGGTGGTCTCGCGCCCCTGCGCGAGGCGCGCGCCCAGCGCCGCCTCGCCTCGGTGCAGCGCGCGGGCGAGCCGATAGGCCACGTCGTCGGCCAGGGTCGGGCGCGTCATGATGAAGCTCCACGAGCCCACCGATACCAGCCCGGTGGTCTGGCCCGGGTAGGAATTGGCGGGCACCAGCATCAGCTTGAGGAAGGGATGGGTGCGCTGGATGCGGTGGATGCCGTCGAGATCGGGCACCAGGAACCGCCCGCCCCTCGGCCCCTTCGCCACCGCGGTGAAGCCGGGCCAGCCGATGCCGCCGCCCCACAGGGCGGCCACGCGGCCGTCCATCACCATGGCGGGGCCGTCGCCGGCCGCGTCCAGGAACACCGCCTGGAAGTCGCGATCGCGCTCGAGCCCGAGGCCGTCGAGCACGTAGCGGGCGAGGAGGATCAGGCCGGAGCCACGCGCGCCGAAGGCCACCGGCCGGCTCTTCAGATCCGCGATCGACCGGTACGGCGAATCGGCCCGCACCACGAACATCCCGGGCGTGGAGTACATCGCGGCGAGCACGCGCAGGTCTGCGGGCGGCCGTCCGACGCCGGCGAGCGCCTCGTGGGCGACCTCGCCCTGCACGAGCGCCAGGTCGATCGAGCCCGCTTCGAGCCGCGGCACGTTCTCGGTGCTGCCCTTGGTGTTGCGGGGGCGCACGTCGAGGGTCGCGTCCACCTCGTTGATGGTGTCGGCCACCGCCTGCCCGTACACCGGGAAGCCGCCGCCGGGCGTGGCGGTGCCGAGCGTGACCTCGGTCTTGCTCACGGCGCGTACCCTACCACAGCGGCGCTCGAGCCGCCGCGTGCGCGAGCGGGCGGCGCGCGAACCGGGCCGGCGCGGCTCGGCCGATTTGTGCCAGAATGGGCCCTCCATGGAGCTCACCGGCAAGGGGGGCTATCGGCACATCCTCGCCGCCTCGGTGGTCTTCGAGCACTTGCCGCCGGCCGCGCTCGACCACATCATCGCGCGCGGACTGCTGGTCGAGACGACCACCGGCGAGCTCCTGCTCTCCGAGGGCACGCGCGGACCCGGGCTCTACGTCGTGCTCGAAGGCCTCGTCGAGGTGTTCCTGCCCGAGGGGTCGGGCGGCCGGTCGCGGCGCCTCAGCGAGGTGCATCTCAACACGCTGGGCCCCGGCCGTTGTCTCGGTGAATACTCGCTGATCGACGAGCACGCCACCTCGGCGGCGGCGCGATCGCTCGCGGGCGCGAAGCTGTTCTTCCTGTCGCGCGAGGAGTTCCGCATCATCGCGGAGGGTGACGCGCGGGTGGGCAAAGTGATCTACCTCAACCTCCTGCGCTTCCTCATCACGCGGCTGCGGGCCAAGGACGAGGAGCTGGATCTGTTCACGGTGGGCACGCCGTGAGCGCGCGGCTCGGGCTCGCGCTCGCGCTGCTCGTGGCGCTCGCCGCGTCGGCGTGCGTGGCGGTGGCGCCCAACGACGGAGCGCCGCGGCGAGCCTCCACCGTCACGGTGGCGGGATCCGGCACGGTGTCGGCGACGCCGGACCAGGCCGAGATCACCACCGGCGTGGTGACGCAGGCCGCGACGGCGGCGCAGGCGATGGCCGCCAACAGCCAGGCGATGGAGCGGCTGCTGCAGTCGCTCGCCAATCTGGGCATCGGACCGCGCGACATCCAGACCACCAACATCAGCGTGTCCCCGCAGCGCCGCGCGCCCAAGGAAGGTCAGCCCCCCGAGATCACCGGCTACGAGGTGAGCAATCAGGTCCGGGTGAAGGTCCGCGACCTCGCGCGCCTCGGGCAGGTGCTCGATCGGCAGGTGAGCCAGGGCGCCAATCTCGTCTACGGCATCCACTTCGGCCTGCAGGAGCCGGCGCCGCTGCTCGACGAGGCCCGCAAGCGCGCGATGGCCGACGCGCGACGCCGGGCCGACCTCTACGCCGCCGCGGCGGGCCTGAAGGTCGGGCGCGTGCTGTCGGTGCAGGAAGCGGGCGTCGCGCCGCCCGGGCCGGGCCCGGCTCCGCGCATCGCCATGTCCGCCGCGATACCGGTGGCGCCCGGCGAGCAGGAGATCCAGGCCTCGGTGACCGTGACGTTCACCCTCGACCCGTGAGGACCGGCATGAGCGATCTTCATTTCAAGAGTGCCCGGCAGCTCGCCTCCGACATCCGGCGCGGCAAGGTCAGCGCGGTCGAGGTCCTCGACGCGTTCCTGGCCCGCGTCGATCGCTTCAATCCCACGCTGAACGCGATCGTCGCCATGGACCGGGAGGGCGCGCGGCGCCGCGCGAAGCAGGCCGACGCGGCGCTGCGGAAGGGCAAGTCGTGGGGCCCGCTGCACGGCGTGCCGATGACCATCAAGGAGTCGTACGACGTCGTCGGCCTGCCCACCACGTGGGGGCTGCCTGCCCTGAAGGACAACCTGCCGCCGCGCCACGCGCTCGCGGTGGACCGCCTCCTCGCCGCCGGCGTGGTGCTGTTCGGCAAGACCAACGTGCCGTCGTGGCTGGCCGACTACCAGAGCTACAACCCCATCTACGGCGTCACGAACAATCCCTGGGACGTGTCGCGGACGCCGGGCGGCTCGTCGGGCGGCTCCTCGGCCGCGCTCGCCGCCGGCCTCACCGGGCTCGAGGCGGGCAGCGACATCGGCTCGTCCATTCGCAATCCCGCGCACTACTGCGGCGTCTACGGCCACAAGCCCACGTTCGGCATCGTGCCGCCGCGCGGGCAGGCCCTGCCCGGGCGCGTGGCCCAGGGCGACATCTCGGTGGTCGGCCCGATGGCCCGCAGCGCGGAGGACCTGGCGATCGCGCTCTCGGTGATGGCCGGGGCCGACGAGATCGACGGCGTCGGCTGGCGGCTCGACCTGCCCGCGCCGAAGCGGAAGACGCTGCGCGAGTTCCGGGTCGCGGTGATGCTGACCGACGCCCAGTCGGAGGTGGACGAGGAGGTGCAGACGCGGCTGCGGGCGCTCGCCGATTTCCTTCGCAAGACCAAGGCCCGGGTCAGCGAGACCGCGCGGCCCGACATCGACACCGCGGAGGCGCAGCGGCACTACATCTTCCTCCTGCGCGCCGCCACCTCGGGGCGGCAGACCGACGAGGAGTACCGGCAGAACCTCGAGATCGCGCGCGGCCTGCTTCCGGACGACGAGCGCTACTACGCGCGGATGATGCGCGCCAACGTGGCCTCGCACCGCGAGTGGCTCGCGGCCAACGAGGCGCGCCACCAGATGCGCTGGCGCTGGGCCGAGTTCTTCCGCGACTGGGACCTGCTGCTCTGCCCCGCCGCCGCGTCGGCCGCCTTCCCGCACGACCACGAGGGCGAGCGGTACGAGCGCACCGTGCTCATCAACGGGCGCCGAGTGCCGACCACCGACCAGCTCTTCTGGGCCGGCTACGGCGGCGTGGCCTACCTGCCGTCCACCGTCGCGCCGTGCGGCTTCACCCGCGCCGGTCTGCCGGTGGGAGTCCAGATCGTGGGCCCGCAGTACGGCGATCGCACGTGCATCGAGTTCGCGCGGCTGCTCGAGCGCGAGTTCCAGGGCTTCGTACCCCCGCCCGACTATCGCTGAGGCGAGAGAGAGCCATCGCATGGTCTGGTGGCAGCGGCTGGCCAGCGTGGCCAAGGCGCTCTTCTGGCTGGTGCTGATCGCGGTGATCCTCCAGCAGGTCTACGGGGCGAACCGGCCCGAGGTCGCCCGTACCCAGCTGCTCGAACGCTTCCAGCAGGAGCGCAAGTCGCGGGTCATCGCGCTCATCCATCGCCAGGACACCGTGACCCTCTTCGGGGTGCCGGTCAGCAGCTCGATCAGCATCGAGGACTCCGAGGCGGTGCTGCGGGCGATCCGGCTCACCCCCGAGAACCAGCCCATCGACGTGATCCTGCACACCCCGGGCGGGCTCGTGCTGGCCGCCGAGCAGATCGCCCGGGCCCTGATCCAGCGCACCGCCAAGGTCACCGCGTTCGTGCCCCACTACGCGATGTCGGGCGGCTCGCTGATCGCGCTGGCCGCGGACGAGATCGTGATGGATCCCAACGCGGTGCTCGGGCCGGTGGATCCGCAGGTCGGCAGCATGCCCGCCGCCTCGATCGTGAAGGTTCCCGTCATCAAGAGGCCCGAGGACATCGACGACGAGACCTTGATCCTCGCCGACGTGGCCGCGAAGGCGCGGACCCAGGTCGGCGCGTTCGTGGCCGAGGTGCTGGCCAAGCACCTGCCGAAGCCGAAGGCGACCGCCCTGGCCACCACGCTGTCCGACGGGCGGTGGACGCACGATTTCCCGATCACGGTGGAGATGGCCAAGAGCCTCGGGCTGCCCGTCACCACCGACATGCCGCGGACCGTGTACGACCTCATGGATCTCTACCCGCAGGGCGGCCGCGGCCGTCCGTCGGTGCTGTACGTGCCGCTCCGGCCGAGCCTGCCCGAGCGGGGCGAATCCACGCCGCCGGCGCCGGTCAATCCGCCGTCCGGGACGAAGTAATCCGACAGGAGGCAAGGCGAGGATCATGGCGAAGCGACGCGTGGTGGTGACCGGGGCGGCCGGCTACGTCGCCCAGCGGATGTTCCCGGAGCTCGGCGAGCGGTGGGACCTCGTGCCGATCGACGTGCGGCCCACCACGCGCGACGGGCGCGCGGTGCCCGGCCTGGTGGTGTCGGATCTGACCCGGCCCGATCGCGACGCGTATCGCCGGCATTTCCGCGGCGCCGACGCGGTCATCCACTGCGGCTTCGTCAGCGCGCCCAGCCTCGACGCCACCACCTGGCAGGACAACAGCGACGCGAAGTTCTGGGCCGAGCACACCAACGTGGCCCTCTGCTACAACGTCTGCCGGGTCGCGCTCGAGGAGGGCGTGCGCCGGGTGGTGGTGTGCAGCTCGAACCACGCGGCCGACTACTACGAGCGGCTGGTGTGGGAAGGCCGGCTCGACATGGTGACCCCGGAGATGCCGCCGCGCTCCGACAACTGGTACGGCTGGGCCAAGGCGGCCTACGAGCTGCTGGCCTTCGTGTTCGCCACCGGCAAGGTGGACGGGCGCGCGCTGGAGATCGTGCAGTGGCGCATCGGCGGGCCGCGCGACGACGACATCGACCAGGTGAAGCCGGGCGACATCCCGGTGATGCACCGCGCGCTCGGCGCCTATCTCTCGCGACGCGACCAGGTGCAGCAGGCGATCCGCATGGTCGAGACCGAGGACATCCGCGACGCGCGGGGCATCCCGTTCCAGATCATCTACGGCATCAGCGGCAACAGCCACCGGTTCTGGTCGATCGCCAATGCGCGCGAGGTGATCGGCTATGCGCCGCAGGACGACAGCCAGGTGAGCTTCGCCGACAAGATCGCCACCATCGCGCGGGCGGCGAAGAAGGACCGCGCATGACCGCGGCGGAGGAGCTGCAGGAGATCGAGCGCACCCTGGCGTCGTACCGGGAATCGCTGAAGGAAGTGAACCGGCTGGGCGGCGACGGCATGGTGGCGGTGCGGGCGGAGTGGCTGCTGCGGATCAAGGAGCTGGAGCAGCAGCGGGAGCATCTCGCGCACGTCGTGCGGAAGAGTCGGTCGCGGGTCGGCTAGTCAACGGCCCGGGGGTGGGGGGCGGCGGGCGGCCTCGCTGGAACACGCTGAGTCGCGGGCGGCTGATGCGCGGCGATCGGCCACGAGATGGGACGGCGCGCCTTCGACTATCCGCAGAAGACACGGTTCCAGCGAGGCCGCCCGCCGCCCCCCACCCCCGGGCCTTCGCTCGCGGTGCCGCACGCGCCCGAGCGCGCGCCGTACACGATCGCTTCGAAGACGGAGGAGAGGGCGTGAGGGAGTGGAGGTTCGTGCAGGTGGATGTGTTCACGGAGCGGGTGTTCGGGGGGAATCCGCTGGCGGTGGTGTTCGAGGCGGAGGGACTGGCGGATGCCGAGATGCAGGGGATCGCGCGGGAGATGAATTGCTCGGAGACGACGTTCTTGCTGCCGCCGACGCGGAGCGATTGTGCGGCGCGGGTGCGGATCTTCACGCCGGCGCGCGAGATCCCGTTCGCCGGGCATCCGACGATCGGGACCGGGTGGGTGCTGGCGACCGAGAAGCTGCTGCCCGCCGGGACGACGCGGTTCAATCTCGAGGAAGGCATCGGGCCGGTGGAGGTGACGCTGGAGGGCGATCCGGCGCGCCCGAGCTTCCTCTGGATGAAGCACGGGGCGGCGAAATTCGGGCCCGAGCTGACCGATCGCGCCGGCTTCGCGCGGGCCCTCGGGCTGGCCGAGGCGGACCTGCTGGCCGGCCATCCGGTCTGCACCGGCTCGACCGGCAACGCCTTCCTCTATATTCCGCTCGAGGACCGGGCCGCGGTGGACCGCGCCCGTCTCGACGTCCCCGCGCTGATGGCCGCGCAGGGCGAGGGGCCGAACCTCGGCGTGTTCGTCTTCGCTCCCGACCGGCCGGGCGCAACCCCGGGCGCGGCCACCGTCTACGCGCGGATGTTCGCTCCGCACACCTCCGGGATCCCCGAGGATCCGGCCACCGGGTCGGCCAGCGGGCCGCTCGGCGCGTATCTGGTCGAGCGCGGGCTGGTGGCGCCGGCCGCGACGGTCGACATCGTGAGCGAGCAGGGCACGCGCATGGGCCGCCCGAGCTTCCTGCACATCCGCGTCG
Organism: Candidatus Methylomirabilota bacterium; assembly: GCA_035315345.1. NCBI lineage: Bacteria > Methylomirabilota (SeqCode) > Candidatus Methylomirabilota bacterium. The sequence continues at coordinate 52,251 of DATFYA010000104.1, read as the reverse complement.
GCACCAGCGGCGGGCGCGTCGCCGGCATCGAGGTCGGCGGCCGCGTGGTCCCGGTCATCGACGGTCGCCTGCGCCTCCCCTGAGGCCCGGGAGGGATCATGTACGTTCCTCGCCACTTCGAGGTCACCGACACCGTCTGGTGTCACGCGCTGATGCGGGCGCAGAGCTTCGCGATGATGGTCACCGCGGATGACGCGGGCGCGCCGTTCGTCACCCACCTGCCGATGCTGGTGGACGCCGGTCGCGGCGCCCTCGGCACCCTCCGCGGCCACGTGGCGCGGGCCAATCCGCACTGGCGCTACCTGGCCGCCGGCCGTCCGACCCTCGTGGTCTTCGCCGGCGCGCACGCCTACGTCTCGCCGTCGTGGTACGCGACGCATCCGAGCGTGCCGACCTGGAACTACGTCGCGGTGCACGCCTCCGGTACGGGCTCGCTCGTCGAGGACGCGTCGCGGGTGAAGGCGCTGCTGGCCGATCTGGTCCACGTCTACGAGGGCGCGGGCGGGACGGCATGGTCGTTCGAGTCGCTCCCCGACGACTACGTGGCGGGCATGCAGCGAGGCATCGTCGCCTTCGAGATCCCGATCGATCGCCTCGAGGGCAAGGCCAAGCTCAGCCAGAACCGCGACGCGGTGGACCAGGGGCGCACGCGCGCGGCGCTGGCCGCCGCCGACGATCCGCTCGCGCGCGCGGTCGCCGCGATGATGGCGGGCGGTCCACCGCGCTAGAAGGCCCTACGATACAAGGGGGCCGTCGAGGCCCCTCCGCCCTTCTACTCGCCCCTGAACTGCGGCTTCCGCTTCTCCAGCATCGCGCGACGCCCTTCCTGGGCGTCGCCGCTCGTCCGGGCCCGGGTCGCGGCCGCGTCCAGGTCGTCGTGCCGGATACTCTCGCGCAGCGACGTGGCCCGCAGGATGCTCGCCTTGATGCCGGCGAGCGAGAACGGGGCGTTGTCGGCGATGCGCCGGGCAAGCGCCTGCACCGCCGCGTCCAGCTCGCCGGGCGTCACCACCTGGTGCACCATGCCGATCTCGTAGGCCCGGCGCGCGTCGACCGGCTGGCCGGTGAACAGCAGGTGACGGGTGTGCGCGGGGCCGATGATCTCCACCAGCTTCTGGCCCAGCGGGAACGGGATGACGAGCCCGATGCGCGCCAGCGGCATGCCGAGGCGCGCGGGCTCGGCGGCCACGCGCAGGTCGCAGTGGAGCGCCAGCTCGCAGCCGCCCGCGATGGCATCGCCGTGCAGCGCCGCGATGGTGGGATGCCGCGAGCGCTCCACCCGCTGCAGCACCTCGACCACGTTGCCCTCCGGATCGGCCTCCCCGCGCCGCTGCTGCATCTCCTTGAGGTCCATGCCCGCGCAGAACGCGGGGCCGGCGCCTTTGATCACCACCACCCGGACGTCGCGCCGCTCGTCGAGGCCGTCGAACGCGGCGCGCAGGCCCTGGAGCAGCGCGGTGCTCATCGCGTTGCGCTGATCCGGCCGGTTCAGGGTGACGGTGGCGATGCCGGCGTCGACGGTCAGCAGCACCTCATCGGCCATGTGTAGCCCCCCTGACGTCTTTTTTGTATTCGCTCGGCTGGATCGTCGTATTCGCTCGGCTCGCCGTCGGCTGCACCTCGCCCGACCGCGGCCGCACCTCGCCCTTCACTTGCGGCCGGGGGCGAGGGCGCGCAGGGCGTCGAGCATCAGGTCGCGCTTCTTCTGCGGATCGGGCTCCGAGGTCATGAGCGAGAGAAAAGCGGTGTCGATGCCGCGGTCCAGATAGCGCTGGATGTGCGCCTTGAGCTGGCTCAGATCGCCGCGCGGCATCAGGTCGCTCATCACCTGCTCGGGGATCGCGGCCACCGCGGCCTTGCGATCGCCCGCGCTCCACGCGCTCCACATCGGGCCGAGCGCCTCGCGGCGGCCGAGCCATTCCTGGAAGGCGCGGTACACCGGCACGTTCAGATAGCCGGCGATGTGACGGCGCACCACCAGGTCCGACTCCGGCCCCGGCGGATCCAGGTTGACGAAGAGCCGCGCGGTGACCTCGATCGCGTCGGCGTCGCGTCCGGCTCGCCGGGCCGCCTCGCGCACCACCCCGACCGAGCGCGGCACGTCGTCGGGGGAGAGCCAGTTCAAGATCACGCCGTCCCCTACCTGGCCCGCGACCCGCAGCATGCCCTCGCGGAGGGCCGCGACGTGGATGGGCACCGGCTCCTTCGGCACGCGGCTGAGCCGAAAGCCGTCCACCGTGATGGTCTCGCCCTTGAAGACCACCCGCTCGCCCGCCAGCGCGGCGCGCAGGAACTGGGCGGTCTCGCGCACGCGGGTGGCCGGCTTGCTGAACCGGCCGCCGTTCCACGACTCCACGATGGGCTGCGAGCCCGCGCCGATGCCGAGCACGAAGCGGCCGGGGGCCACGTCGGCGAGACCGGCCGCGGTGGAGGCCAGCGTGGCCGGGCCGCGGGTGAACACGTTCGCGATGGCGATGCCGATGCGCATGTCCGTGGCCAGTCCGATGACGGCGAGCGGGGTGAAGCCGTCGACGCCGTCCACCTCGAACGACCAGGCGTCGGTGTAGCCGAGCCGCTCCGCGTCCCGAGCGACGTCGCCCAGCTCTGGCAGGGCGAATCCCTCCATCGGGACCGACAGCGACCATCGCTTCTTCATGTCGAGCGTCTCTCCTCGGGCGTGGGGATTCGGCCCGGCCGGGCCGCCCCCGAGTGTACATGAGACCAAGGTCCCATGGACCACGGTCGGACGATCGCGCACACTGCCGCTCCACAAGGAGGAACCCATGACGAATCGGTCCGTGCTGACCATCGCGCTGTTCCTGCTGGCCCTGTCGCTGGCCGCGTGCGCCTCTTCTTCTTCCCGGGAGATTCCGCCGGCGGCACAGCAGGTGCATCCGGACTGGCTGACGGGAACCTGGCGCGGCAGCGCGGTCCAGGTCGCCACCGCCATGGAGCGGGCCAAGGAGATGGAGGTATGGATCACCTTCTCGGCGGACGGCGCCTGGAAGGCCATGACCGGTGCCACCGGCAGCAGCTGGTTCGCGGATGATCGCGTCCAGCTCGAGGGCACGTCTCCCCGCCAGTCGCGCCCGGTCCGCTACACGCTCAAGCAGCGGACGAACGCCGACGGCTCGCGCGAGCTGTGGGGCGTCGCGGACGCGGATTTCGGCGCTGCCGCGGTGAGCCTGAAGAAGGCCCAGTAGTTCCCGCGTCCAGAACTGCGGGGACGCCGCTCGGGCGGTGGCCGGGGTGGTATCATCCCCCCACCATGACGGTGTTCCCCGGCTTCACGCTTCCGGAAGAGCTGCGCCTGCTCGGCGATCAGGTCCGGCGCTTCGTCCAGGACGAGATCGTCCCGCTCGAGCAGACGCTCGATCCGGACGCGCCGGACCTGCCGCGTGAGGAGTTCCAGCGGCTGGCCGCCAAGACCAAGGCGGCGGGCCTCTGGACGCTCGCGGCTCCGGAGCAGTACGGCGGCGGCGGGCTCGATACCTTCAGCATGTGCGTGGTGCTGGAGGCGATGTCCCAGCACCGCATGGGCCTGTACAATCCCGGCGGCGGTGTCTTCGGCCGCTATCCTCCGCCCGCGATCTGGGCGGGCAGCAAGGCGCAGATCGAGAAGTACGCGGTGCCGACGCTGCGCGACGGCAACGAGACCTTCTTCGCGATCACCGAGCCCTCGGGCGGCTCCGATCCGGCCGGCGCGATCCAGACCCGCGCCGAGCGTCGCGGCGACCGGTGGGTGCTCAACGGAAGAAAGGTCTTCATCTCGCGCGCGCACGACGCGCCGTGGGGCATCGTCTTCGCGCGCACCGACAAGGGGAAGGGCCGCGGCGGCATCTCCTGCTTCATCGTGGAGCACGGCACCCCGGGGTTCCACGCCAGGCCGATCCGGGTGATCCGCACCTCGGCGATTCCCAACGACGTCTCGTTCGAGGACTGCGAGATCCCGGCCGAGAACCTGATCGGCCAGGAGGGGCAGGGGCTCGACCTCGCCTTCGACCTGCTGGTGAAGAACCGCTTCCCGTACTCGGCGTGCAACCTGGGGGTGGCGGTGGCCGCGCACCGCATGGCCATCGCCCACGCCAAGCAGCGCTCGACCTTCGGCGCCCCGCTCAGTCAGCGCCAGGCCATCCAGTGGATGCTGGCCGACGCAGAGGTGGAGTTGCGCGCGTGCCGGTGGATCATCTGGGAGGGCGCCTGGAAGGCCGACCGCGGCGAGGACGCGCGGGTGGAGGCCTCCATCGCCAAGCTCTACTCCAGCGAGGTCCTGGGCCGCGTGATCGACGCGGCGGTGCAGATCCACGGCGGCTACGGGGTGTCGAAGGAATTCCCGCTGGAGCGCTGGTATCGCGAGGCCCGCGTGCGCCGCATCGGCGAGGGGCCCTCGGAAGTGCATCGGATGGTCATCGCCCGATCTCTGTTCAGGTAGTAGCTTGGCGAGGTGCAGCCGAAGGCGAGCCGAGCGGATATAAGGAGAGGGGTCACGATCATGGCGACATTCAACTTCGAGCTGTCCACGCTGCCGCCCGAGGCGGAGGCGCTGCGCGACGAGGTGCGCACCTTCCTCAAGCAGGAGCTGGCCCAGTACCGGGGCGCCGATCGCGCGCGGTCGTGGGGCGGGTTCAATCGCGACTTCTCGCGCCGCATGGGCGAGCGCGGCTGGATCGGCATGACGTGGCCCAAGAAGTACGGCGGCCACGAGCGCTCCGCGCTGGAGCGCTACGTGGTGCTCGAGGAGACGCTGGCCGCCGGCGCGCCGGTGAGCGCGCACTGGGTGGCCGACCGCCAGAGCGGGCCGCTCCTGCTGCGCTTCGGCACCGAGGAGCAGCGTCAGCGCTTCCTGCCCCGCATCGCGCGGGGCGAGCTCGCCTTCGCCATCGGCATGAGCGAGCCGGACTCGGGCTCGGACCTGGCCTCGATCCGCACGCGGGCCGAGAAGGTGGCGGGCGGCTACCGGGTCAGCGGCACCAAGATCTGGACCAGCAACGCGCACCTGTCCGACTACGCCATCGCCCTCTTCCGCACCAAGGTGGTGCCGGACAAGAAGCACGAGGGACTCTCGCAGTTCCTGGTCGATCTGAAATCGCCCGGCATCTCGATCCGCCCGATCATCGACCTGGCCGGCGGCCACCACTTCAACGAGGTGCACTTCCAGGACTGCCTCGTGCCCGACGACATGCGGGTGGGCCAGGAGGGTGACGGCTGGAAGCAGGTGACGACCGAGCTGGGCTTCGAGCGGAGCGGACCGGAGCGCTATCTCTCGTCGCTGCAGCTCGTGATCGAGCTGATCCGCGAGGCGGGCCAGGAGCCGGGCGAGCGCGCCGCGGCCCTTATCGGCCACTTCACCGCGCACCTGGTGACGCTGCGTCAGATGTCGCTGTCGATCGCCACCATGCTGCAGGCCGGCAAGTCCACCAACCTGGAGGCCGCGGTGGTCAAGGACATCGGCACCACCTTCGAGCAGGAGATCCCGGAGGCGGTGCACGCGCTGACCGGCGCCGAGCCCCGGCTGGGCAGCGGGAGCGACTTCGAGAAGACGCTGGGCTACCTGGTCCAGCATGCGCCATCTTTCTCGCTGCGCGGCGGCACCCGCGAAGTCCTCCGCGGCATCATCGCCCGCGGGCTGGGCCTACGGTAGGGCGAGGTGCAGCCGAAGGCGAGCCGAGCGGATACAAGAGTCCGGTCGAGCGGAGCGAGACCATGAACGAGCTGCAGACGATCCTGAACGAGACGTGCACGCGCCTGTTCACCGATCACGCCACCACCGCCGTCCTCGAGGGCGCCGAGAAGGGCGAGTGGCCCGCCGCGCTCTGGCAGGCGCTGGAGGAGAACGGCCTCACCCTGCCGCAGGTGCCGGAGGCGCGCGGGGGCGCCGGCGGCTCGTGGAACGACGCCTTCGTGGTGTTGATGTCCGCCGGGCGCTTCGCGGCCCCGGTGCCGCTGGCCGAGACCATGCTGGCCGCGTCGATCCTGGCCGAGGCCGGCCTCGACGCGCCGATGGGGCCGATGACGGTGGCCCCGGTGCATGACCCAGAGCAATCAGACGAAGCGTTGAGCCTCGGCCGGCACGGCGGCGGGTGGACGCTGAGCGGCCGCGCCACGCGCGTGCCGTGGGGGGCCCGCGCCGAGCACGTGCTGGTCGTGGCCGGCGGCGGCGGGTCACCGATGGTGGCGCTGGTGGCCGGGGGCCACGCCAAGGCCGAGGCCGACGCGAGCCTCGCGCGCGAGCCGCGCGACACGCTCGTCTGGTCCGGCGCGCCGGTGGTGGCCGCGGCGCCGCTGCGCGGCCGCCTGGGTCCCCGACCGGTGTGGACGGGCGGGGCGCTGGTGCGCGCGGCGCAGATGGCGGGCGGTCTCGAGTTCCTGCTCGCCCAGTCGGTGAAGTACGTGACCGAGCGCAAGCAGTTCGGCCGGCCGCTGGCCGCCTTCCAGGCCATCCAGCAGAACCTCGCGCTGCTCGCCGGTCACACCGCGGCGGCGGCGATGGCCGCGCAACAGGCGTTCCACGTGGTCGACCGCACCGGTGAGGGCGGCGACCCGTCGTTCGAGATCGCGGTGGCCAAGGTGCGCACCGGGGAGGCGGCCGGCCTCGGCGCGGGCATCGCGCACCAGGCCCACGGGGCCATCGGCTTCACCTACGAGCACTCGCTGCACTTCGTCACCCGCCGCCTCTGGTCGTGGCGCGCGGAGTTCGGGGCCGAGAGCCACTGGTCGGTGGCCCTCGGCCGCGCGGTCGCGGCGCGCGGCCCCGACGCGCTCTGGCCGCACATGACGGCACGCTAGCCACCGCACGCCAGGAGACGGTCATGCACACGCTCACGCTCGGGGAAGTCTCGATCTCGCGCATCGTCGAGATCGGCCGGTCCGCGTTCCCCACCGCCCAGATGCTGCCGGAGTCCGACGCCGGCCGCGTCGCGCAGCACCACCGGTGGATGAAGCCGCACTTCTGGGACGACGTCACCGGCGATCTCGGCTCGCGCATCCAGACCTGGATCGTGCGCACCCCGCAGCACACCGTGCTGGTGGACACCGGGGTCGGCAACGACAAGGAGCGCCACGAGACCACGCTGTGGAACCAGCGCAGTGGCGGCTATCTCGACGATCTGGGCGCGGCCGGCGTCACCCCCGAGCAGGTGGACCTGGTCCTGTGCACGCATCTGCACGTGGACCACGTGGGCTGGAACACGCGGCTGGTGAAGGGCCGGTGGGTGCCCACGTTCCCGAAGGCGAAGTACGTCGTCCCGGGCGGCGAGTGGGAGTTCTGGAAGCACGAGCACGAAGCGGGACGCGAGAAGTCCGGCTGCATCGCGGACAGCGTGGTGCCGGTGGTGGAGGCGGGGCAGGCGGTGATGGTGAACGGGACCTACCGGATCGACCCGTGGCTCTCCTACGAGCCGTGGATCGGCCACACCCCGGAGCACGTCGGCGTGCGCGTGCACACCAGCGCGGGCGACGCGGTCTTCTCCGGCGACCTGATGCACCGGGTGGTGCAGGTGGCCGAGCCGCAGTGGAGCAGCATCTTCTGCTACGACGCCCGGCAGGCCGCCGCGACCCGCAAGGCGTTCGTCGAGCGCCACGCCGCTTCCGGCGAGCTGGTGCTGCCCTCCCACTTCCCGCATCCCGGACGGATCGTGCGCGACGGCGACGGCCATCGCTTCGAGCCGGTGATGCTCGATCCGATCGCGGCGAACGCATGAGCGCGGCGCCGATGCTGCCGCTCGAGGGCATCCGCGTCGTCGAGGTCGCGCAGAATCTGGCCGGGCCGATGGCCGCCGAGATCCTGGCCCACATGGGCGCCGACGTCATCAAGGTGGAGCGCCCGGAGGGCGACGACGCGCGGAAGTGGGGGCCGCCGTTCTGGAAGGGCGTGTCGCCCGGGTTCCTCGCGGTCAACGCCAACAAGCGCGGGATCAGCCTCGACCTGAAAGACCCCGCTGCGGTGGCCTGGCTGCTCGAGTTTCTCGGCAGCGCCGACGTGCTGGTCCAGAATCTGCGGCCGGGCTCGCTCGAGGAGATGGGCCTCGGCCCCGACACGCTGCTGGCGCGGCATCCGCGACTCATCTACTGCTCGGTGTGGGCGTTCGGACGCACCGGGCCGCTCAGGCTGAAGCCGGGATTCGAGCCGATGGTGCAGGCCTTCTCCGGCCTCATGATGATGAACGGGGACGAGGGCGGGCCGCCGACGCGGATCGGCACGTCGATCCTCGACTACGGCACCGGCATGTGGACGGCGATGGGCGCGCTCGCCGCGCTCGTGCAGCGTCAGCGCACCGGGCGCGGCTGCGTGGTCGACGCCTCGCTCTACGAGACCGGGCTCGCGTGGCTCAAGGGGCACTTCGCGAGCTATCGCGCCTCCGGCGAGGTGCCGGAGCGGCATCGCACCGGCAGCCAGCGCGTGGTGCCCTTCCAGGGCTTCGAGACCAAGACCGGCACCATGATCGTGGCCGCCGGCAACGATCGCCTGTTCGCCAAGCTGGCCGCCGTCGTCGGCCATCCCGAGTGGGCCAAGGAGGAGCGCTTCGCCACCAACGCGGCCCGGGTGGCCAACAAGCCCGCCCTGCTGGCCGAGCTGGAGGCGATCTTCCGCACGCGTACGAAGGGCGAGTGGATCGACCTGCTGGAGGCCGGCGGCGTGCCCTGTGGCCCCATCCACTCGCTGCCCGAGGCGGTGGCCCAGCCGCAGGCCGAAGCCATCGGCATCATCCAGCGCCTGCCCGGTGACGACTACGACGTGGTCGCGCTGCCGCTGTCCTTCGACGGCCAGCGCCCGCCCATCCGCCGCGCCCCTCCCCGCATCGGCGAGCACAACGCCGAGCTCGAGTAGCGGGGTCAGGTCTTGCATTACGACATTTCTTCGCCCGAGCCGAAGCGGCTGACTGCGGGGTCAGGTCTTGCATTACGACATTTCTTCGCCACAGCCGAAGCGACGCGTGAGGCGGAAATGTCGTAATGCAAGACCTGACCCCATCATCTGAATGCGGTCCAGAGCATGGTGAGGCCGGAGAGGAGCATCAGGCCGTCCATCAGCAGGCGAAAGCGGTCGGGGTGGAGGCGGAGCACGAAGCCCTTGGCGATCCAGGCGCCGACCATGAGCGCGGCGCCGGTGATGAGCCCCTGCGTGATCACCTCGAGGGGCAGGGCGCCGAAGCGGCGGAACACCGCGGCCTTGCTCAGATAGACCGCGAGCGAGCCCGCGGCCTCGGAGGCGATGAACGCGCCCTTCACGAGGCCATAGGCCAGGAAGATCGGCGCGGTGATCGGCCCGGTGGTGACGACGATGCCGGTGAGAAAGCCCACCACCGCGCCGATGATCACGAGGTGCCAGAGCCGCAGCGCGAATCCGCGGGCGGCGAGCCAGCGCCGCGCCGGGATCATCGCGAGGAAGAAGAAGCCGAGCGCGCCCTCGATGAGCCGCGGCGGCAGCACGAGCAGGGTGCGCGCGCCGAGCGCGGCCGCCGGCACGCCGGTGATGGAGTAGGCGGCCACCGCGCGCCAGTCCACCTGGCGCCACCAGATGACCACGCGCGAGCAGTTGGCCAGGATCGCCGCGATGGCCATGATCGGCACCGCGTGGAGCGGGCCGAACACGATCACGAGCACCGGCATCAGCATGATCGAGGAGCCGAAGCCCACGATGCCGCTGATGGTGCCGGCGGCGAGGCCGACGCCCAGAACGAACAGCAGCTCCACGCGGTCGCGCGCGGCGCTAGGGCAGCAGGCGGACCAGCGGGTCGAGGTTGCGGAGATCGGGCCGCAGCGCGCCCACCGCGTGCGCGTGGAAGGCGGCCACCACCGCGTCGTTGAACGGGGTGGGCACGCCGGCTCCGCGGCCCTCCGCGGCGACGAGGCCGTTCAGGTAGTCGATCTCGGTGCGCCGGCCCTTCATCACGTCCTGGAGCATCGAGGGCCGGCCGCCGGTCCGGCTCATCGCGTCGGCCGCGATGTCCTTGCCCAGGATGTCGATGGCGCCGGAGTCGGTCGCCGCCGCGAAGCGCTCGACCGCGATGCCCAGGATGGGCTCGATGCGGTGCCCGAGCGCGTGGCCCACCCGCACCACCTCGGCTCCGAGGTGCGCGGCCAGCCGCCGGGTCAGCGGCTCGGAGCGGACCTCGGCGGTGCCGAGGCCGCTGAGCCCGGCGAGCGGGTTGAGCATGCAGTTGAGCGCGAGCTTGGACCAGCGCTCGCCCCAGAGGTTGGTCGTCACCACCGCCGGCGCGACCTCGCTCATGAGCGCGGCGATGCGCCGGGCCCGCGGCGTGTCGCGGCCGTCGTGCTCGCCGATCTTGAAGGCGGCGCTGCCCCGATCGGTGCGGATGGCGTGAGCCGGCTCGTACATGCCGGCGCTGATCAGGATCACGCAGCCGAGCGTGCGGTCGCGGCCGGCCACCGCGGCCACGCGATGATCGTTGATGCCGTTCTGGAAATCCACCACCACGCCGTCGGGTCGTCGCAGGTGATCCACCGCGATCTGGGTGGCCCACTCGGTGTCGTACGACTTCACCGCCACGAGGACGACCTCGAACGGCTCGCGCACCGTGGCCAGCTCGTGCAGGTGGAGCGCGGGCATCGGCACCAGATGCTCGCCGCAGCTGCCGGAGAGCCGGAGCCCCGCCGTCTTGATCTGCTCCACGTGCTCGGGCCACGGATCAACCAGGGTCACATCGTGGCCGGCCCGCGCGAGCAATCCGCCCACCACACAGCCGATGGCGCCCGCTCCGATGATGCCGATTCGCGTCGTGTCGCTCCCCATGCGGTCTCCTTGGCGTGTGTCCTGGTGGCCGCGGGTAGGCTACCGGCGCACGCCGCGCCGCGCAAGGCGCAAGCGGCGTCGCGGGGCTCCGCCGTCGCCCCAGGTCTCAGCGCCGCCGGCGGCGCTTCATCACCCAGCGCTCCCGGGCCACCCAGCCCACGACCGCCAGTGCCCCGGCCACCACCGCGACCACGAGCCAGACGAGATCACGCACGGCGGTCCACACGTCTGGACGCGGAAGCGGTTACCGGGTCAGAACGACCAGCCGTGGCCGTCCCGCGCGGTCCTCGCGGCGCAAACCAGCCCGAATCCCCGCGAATCCCCGTGTCGAAAGCGCCCGGCATGCGCATTGCTCTTGAGCGATCCTCCGGGCATCATACGCCCACCGCACGTGCCGACTTCACGATCGAAGGCTGTCTGGTCGTACGGCGCCGCCGTCCTGGCGGTCGCCATCGCCCTCACCATCACCTTGTACGTCCTGCCGCTGGCCGAGCGCTCCCAGCTGTTCCTCCTCCTCGCCGCGGTGGTGCTCGGCGCCTGGTACGGGGGACTCGGTCCGGGCCTCGTCGCCACTGCGGTGGCCGCGGCGGGCCAGTCGGCCTTCTTCGAGCCGCCGTACCAGGACGACATCGTGCGGGTGCTGCTCTTCGCGGTGGTGGCGGTCGCGGTCGCGATGCTGGCCGCGGGTCAGCGACGCGCCGACGAGCGGGTGCGGGATCAGCGCGAGGAGCTGGCGGTCACCCTGGCCAGCATCGGCGACGGCGTCATCGTGACCGATCGGGCCGGCCGCGTCACGTTCATGAACTCGGCGGCGCAGCGTCTGACCGCCTGCGCGGAGGCGGCGGTCCGCGGGCGGGCGCTGGCCGACGTGGTCTCGCTGCTGGACGAGCAGACGCGCGAGCCGGTGGCGAGTCCGATGCGGCGGGTCGTCCGCGAGAACACGGTCGTCGCGCTGCCCGCGGGCACGGTGCTGCGCCGCCCCGACGGGCAGGACCGACTCGTGGACGGCAGCGTCGCTCCGGTGCGCCACCACGACGGCGAGACCATCGGCGCGGTGCTGGTCCTGCGCGATCTCACCGACCGGCGTGCCATCGAGCGCGAGCAGGCCCAGGTCGTGGCGAGCGAGCAGGCGGCGCGCCGCGACGCGGACGCGCTCTCCGCGGTGGGCCAGGCTCTCGTGCAGTCGCTCGACGTCGAGGGCGTCGGCCGCTACATCGTCGAGAACATCCGCGCATTGCTGGGCGGAAGGCTGGCGGTGCTGTGGGAGCGCGAGTCCTCCGGTCGACTGGTGGCGGTGGCGGCCACCGGCTCCGGCGACTCCTTCGCGCCCGGCACCAGCATCTCCGGCGACGAGTCGGTCGCCGGTCTCGCGGTGCGCGAAGGGGCCGCGGTGGCGAGCCCGGACATCCTGGCCGATCCGCGCCTCACCCTCGGGCCGGAGATGCGCGAGCGGATCCAGCGCGCCGGGCACGGCTCGGTGCTGGCGGTGCCGCTGCGGATCGGCGGCCGCATCACCGGGGTGCTCGCGGTGGGCGACGTCACCGGGCGCACCTTCCGTGAGGAGGAGATCCGGCGGCTGCAGGACTTCGGCAATCAGGCCGCCATCGCCCTGGAGAACGCGCGGCTGTTCGCGCTGGAGACGTCGCGCCGCGAGCAGCTCGAGAGCCTGTCCGCGGTCCAGCGCGATGTGAGCGCGGAGCTGGACCTCGATCGGCTGCTCGCCACGATCGTCCAGCGCGCGGGCCGCCTGTTCGGCGGGCAGGCCTTCGCGTATCTGGTCGACGAGGAGAGCCAGGCCCCGGACCATCGCGCGTGGAGCCGGACCGAGCCGGCGAGCCAGGCCCCGTTTCCCCTGGAGGGCGGGCTGGTGGCGAGCTGCGCGGCGGCGCGCCGGGGGCTCCTGGCCAACGACTATCCGCGGTCCAGCTACGCGCTCCGCCCCGTAGTGGAGATGGGCGTGCATCACGCGATGGCCCAGCCGCTCACCAGCCGCGAGCGCGTGCTCGGGGTGATCGTGGTGGTCCGCGGGGCGGACGGCGCGCCGTTCACCCTCGACGACCTGGCCGCCCTCGAGAGCCTGGCGATCCAGTCGACCGTCGCGGTGGACAACGCGGCCCTCTTCGTCGAGGCGGGCCGCCGCCGCCGCGAGGCCGAGGTGCTCGCCGAGCTGGCCCGCTCGATCAACGCGGCCAGCGACGTGTCCACCGTGCTCCAGCGCGTGGTGGACGGAGCCAAGGAGCTGTGCGGCTGTGACCTGACGGGCGTGGCCCTGCGCGAGCCGGAGAGCGGAGCCATGGTGATGCGCCACCGGGCCGGTGAATACCGCGGTGCGCCGGAGCGGATGGTCGTCGACCCGGGCAAGGGCGCGGGCGGGCTCGTGCTCGAGTCGGGCGAATCGTTCCGCAGCGAGAACATGGCCAGGGACCCGCGCAGCGTCGAGGACGCGGCGATGATCGAGACCGAGGGCCTGGTGGCGACCATGATCGTGCCGATCATGGTGGACGGCCGGGTGGAGGGGCTGCTCTACGTGCACCGCCGCACCCCGCGGCCGTTCACCGATCGCAGCGAGACCATCCTCCGCCAGCTCGCCGAGTACGTCTCGATCGCGATCCACAACATGCAGATGCTCGCCCACGAGCACCAGATGCGCGCGGAGGCCGAGGGGGCGAGCCGCATGAAGGACGAGTTCCTCGCGACCCTGTCGCACGAGCTGCGCAGCCCGCTCCAGCCCCTGCTCAACTGGGCGTACCTCCTGCGGTCGCCGAATCTCGATCCGGCCAGCGCGGAGCGCGCCCTCGACGCCATCGAGCGGTCCACCAAGACCCTCGGCCAGCTCATCGAGGATCTGCTCGACGTCTCCCGCATCGTCACCGGCAAGCTCCGCCTGCAGGCGCGACCGGTGCGGCTGCCCGGGGTGATCCGGGCCGCGATGGAGGCGGTGGAGGCGGCCGCGCTCGCCAAGGGCGTGAGCCTCGACACGCGGATCGATCCGGAGGTGGCGGCGGTGCTCGGCGATCCCGACCGGATGCAGCAGGTGCTCTGGAACCTGCTCTCCAACGCGATCAAGTTCACCCCGCGCGGGGGCCGGGTGACGGTGGGCCTGATGGCCCGGAACTCCGACGTGCTGATCACGGTGGCCGACACCGGGGTGGGCATCAAGCGCGAGTTCCTGCCGCACGTCTTCGAGCGGTTCCGCCAGGCCGAGAGCAGCACGAATCGCGGGTACGGCGGGCTCGGGCTCGGGCTGGCGATCGTGCGGCACCTGGTCGAGCTGCACGGTGGCAGCGTGGTGGTGGAGAGCGACGGTGAGGGCCAGGGCGCGACCTTCATCGTGCGCCTGCCGGTGGCGGTGGCCGCCCGCGCGCCGGTGGAGCGGCCGGTCGCGGTGCACACCGACGCTCCGGTGGACGGTAGCCTCTCCGGCCTGCGGATCCTGGTGGTCGACGACGAGGCCGACGCCCGCGAGGTCATGCGGTTCATGCTCGAGCGCGGCGGCGCGCACGTGCGCACCGCCGACTCGGCGGCCCAGGCCCTGGACGCGCTGCGCGACGAGCGGCCCGACGTGCTGATCAGCGACATCGGCATGCCGATCGAGGACGGCTACGTGATGGTGCGCCGGCTCCGCGCGATGGAGGAGAGCCTCGGCTGCCGGACCCCCGCGATCGCCTTGACCGCCTACGCCAGCGACGAGGACGCGCGGCGCGCGCACACCGCCGGCTTCGACGCGCACCTGTCCAAGCCGGTGGATCCCGCCCGCCTCATCGAGACCGCCGCCGCGCTGGCCGGCGGCCGTCGCGGCGCCGTCTGACCCGACGGGAATGCGTGATCAGCGGCGCGCGGGCGGGCGCGGGCTGACCGTCTCGACCCGCCAGATGGGGCCACCGCCGTAGAGCGGCCCGTCGATGTTCACGAAGGCGGGTACGTCGCCGGTGACGATCCAGCAGTGGTAGGGCGGGGGATTCTTGCCGATGATCCGGGCGATGGTGCCGCGCACCAGGCCGAGCTTCGGCGTCAGCACGTAGTGGGTGGCGGTGACGCGGCGCTCGCCCGCCATGACGGGCTCCTCGCCGACCGGCGCGATCTCGACCAGGACCAGGACCGGCTTCGGGGTGAAGGCGAGCACCTGCACGGTCTCGGTGGTCCCCTTGGCGACGTTCTTGACGAGCATGGTGAGCATGCCGCTGTAGACGTCGGCGGGCAGGTCGACCTCCCCGCTCGCCTGCGTCTCGTCCTCGCGCTCCTGGCGCGAGCGCACCTGGTAGCGGCCCTTCTCCCCCGCGCGGCTCAGCGAGACGTCCATCTCCATGGGAAAGCTCGGGCCCTTCTGGCGGAGCTTGTAGCCGAGCAAGGTGAAGACCCGCTGCTGCGAGAACAGCGCCGTCTCCTCGTAGGTCGAGCCGTCGCGGAAGCGGAACACCAGGCGTGACTCCACCCCCTCGGGGCGGATGACCTGCAGCAGATCGCCCTCGGCGATGACGTCGCCGGCCGGCGAGCGGACCACCAGGAAGCCGTGGGTCACGCCCTCGGCGTGGCGGACCGCGATCGGCGCCGCCGCCGACGGCGCCGCCCCGAGGACGACCAGCAGCGCCGCGATCAGGCCGAGCGGCGCGCGCCTCCGCACGGTCAGCGCCTCACCACGATCTCGGCGCCCCCGTGCCGCTCCAGGACCTCGACCGCGGCGCCCTCGCGCCCGCGCGTGACCACCACGTCGAGGCGCGACTGGCCCACGCGCAGCCCGCGCACCTCCACCCACGGCAGCCACTCGGGCAGCACCGGGTTGCGGAACGTCAGCCGATTCTGCGGCGCGTCGGGCTCGAGCCCGAGCATCTCGCCCAGCAGCTGGGACACGACGCCGGCGGCCCAGGCCTGGGGCGAGCAGGCCACCGGGTAGGGCGTGGGCCCGTAGCCGGGCACGCGGGGAAAGCCGCAGAACAGCTCGGGCAGCCGCCGGCCGTCGCAGTACTGCGCCGCCTCGAAGAGCCCGGTGGCGAGCGTCATGAACTCGTCGGTGAAGCCGTAGCGTCGCAGGCCCGCCGCCGCGATCGCGGTGTCGTGCGGCCAGACCGAGCCGTCGTGATAGCTCATGGGGTTGTAGCGACGCATGCGAACGCCGAGGGTGCGCACGCCCCAGCCCGAGAACATCGCGGTCCCGAGCAGGCGCTTGGCGACGGGCTCCGCCCGATCGGGAGGGAGCAGACCGGTCCACAGCGCGTGCGCGGGATTGGACGAGATCACCCGGCACGGCGCGCCGGCGCCGTCGAGGGCGAGGGCGCAATAGCCCTCGTCCTCCATCCAGAAGTCGCGCAGGAACTTCTCGCGCAGGCGATCCGCGGAGGCGCGGAGAGGCC
Organism: Candidatus Methylomirabilota bacterium; assembly: GCA_035315345.1. Classification (NCBI taxonomy): domain Bacteria; phylum Methylomirabilota (SeqCode); species Candidatus Methylomirabilota bacterium. Next base: position 36,150 of record DATFYA010000104.1, on the reverse strand, counting down.
GGGCGTCGTCGGCGCGGCCTTGCGTGTCGAGGACGTCGGCGATCCCGCGCAGGGCCGCGTACTTGTAGCCCTGCACCTCGACCAGCGCGATCGGACCGGTGGCGAGCTCGCCGTCCTCGTGCATGATCGCGTCGTGGGAATCCTTCCAGCCCTGGTTGACGAGCCCGCGGGCCGAGCGCGAGGCGTACGTCACGTACTCGGAGCGCTCGAGCCAGCCCAGCGCGGCGTCGATCGCCGGCTGCAGCTCGGCGATCAGGGCGCGGTCGTCCGTCCAGCGCAGGTACTCGGCCACCAGCATCAGGAAGAGCGGCGTCGCGTCCACCGACCCGTAGTAGGGGATGAACACGATCTCGCGGCAGGCCGCCATCTCCCCGCGGCGGTACTCGTGCAGGATCTTGCCCGGCTTCTGGTCGGTGAACTCGTCGTCCTCGCGCCCCTGGTACGCGGCGAGGAAGCGCAGCGTGCCGCGCGCGAGATCGGGATCGAACGGCAGGTGCTGGAGCGCGGCGATGAGGCTGTCGCGGCCGAACGGAGCCACGAACCACGGGATGCCCGCGTAGGCGATACGCCCGTACGAGGTCCGGGTGGTGAGCATGCGCAGGTCGGCCCAGGCGCGCGCCACCCACTCGTCGAAGCTGGCGCTCGCGGTGGCCACGCGCACCGGCGGGCCCGCCTCGTCCTCGGACGCGTGCCGCGCGGCCGAGGACGCGTACCGCGCGGCCGCCGGCGCATCTCCCTCCGCGGTGTCCACGGTGAGCCGGATCTCGACCGACTCCCCGGGGGGGATGAAGAGCCGATGGCGCGCGAAGCCGGCGGTCACCTTCTCCGGCCGCGGATCGAAGGTCAGGGTGGTGGTGCGCACCACCCGATCGAGTCCGCGGTAGGCGAGGCGGGCCGTCGCGCCCTCCACCGTCGGCGGCAGCAGGTCGCCGCGCTGCTCGCGCACCATCCCGCGCACCTCGAACACGTCGACGAAATCGGCCACGAAGTGCCAGGTGAGGACCAGCTCGTGCGGGTCCGGGCTGAAGCTCTCGACGGTGAGCAGCTCGCTGAGCCCGGTGGGCGCGAGGGTGAGACGGCGGGCCAGCCGGAGGAGCCGGCCTTTCAGCACGACGATCTCGCCGTGGCTCAGATCGGGATTGGTGAGATCGACCGAGACCTGGCGGCCGTCGTCCGACACCGCCGCGTTCAGGGGCAGCGGCCGCTGACCGTGCACCCACAGCTCGAGGCTGCGGAGGTAGCGGGTGCCGCCCACGTAGAAGCCGAACTCGCTGTCCGGCAGCTCCGGGAAGTCGCCGTGATGATCCGCGACGAAGAAGGCGTCGTCGCACTTGACCACCAGCCGCGGCAGGTCCGTGGCGACCGGCGAGGTGCGGATGTAGTACGGATCGCGCGCGCCTTCCTCGTCGAAGGTCTCGGACATGATGGGGTCGTGCCGAGTCGGCGCTCAGGAGAGCCGAGCGCCCGCCTCGAGGGTCTGGTAGATGGCCTCGTAGCCGTCGACCATGCGCTCGACGCTGAACCGGGCCTCGACCTCCCGCCGGCACGCGTCGCGGTCGATGCGGTCGAGATGGCGCGCCGCCTCGGCGATCTCCTCCACCGAGTCCGCGATGAAGCCGGAGCGGCCGGGCACGATGATCTCGGGCACCGAGCCGAAGGGGCGCGCGATCACCGGGGTGCCGCAGGCGAGCGCCTCGATCATCACCAGCCCGAACGGCTCCGGCCAGTCGATCGGGAAGAGCAGGCCGACCGCGTTGCCCAGGAACGCGGCCTTGTCGCGCTCGCCGATCTCGCCGAGATACTCGATCAGCGGATGGGCGAGCATCGGCTCGATCTCCTCCTTGAAGTACACGCGGTCCACCGGGTCCACCTTGGCCGCGATCTTCAGCGGCAGGCCGGCGCGCTTGGCGGCCTCGATGGCCAGGTCCGGCCGCTTCTCCGGCGAGAGACGCCCGAGGAAGGCCAGGTAGCCGCCCCGTCCGGCTCCGAGCGGATAGCCGTCGAGCGGCAACCCGTGGTGCACCGTGCCGGCCCAGGCCAGGTCGAGGTCCTCGAGGGGCCGGCGCTGCGCGTCGCTGATCGAGACGAGCGGCACCGTGTCGAAATGGCTCATCACCAGGCGCAGGTGCGGTACGTCCAGCCGGCCGTGAAGGGTGTGGACGGTGGGAGTGGACACCAGCCGCGAGAACGGGAAGGCGAGGTAGTCGACGTGGCAGTGGATCAGGTCGAACTCGTCGGCGCGCTCGAACACTTGCGCCATCTGCACGATGTGCGGCGCCAGGGGATCGGCCAGCCCGTGGTCGAGCCGGAGCGCGCGCGGCACCACCGCGGACAGCGTGCCGCTGGTGCTCGAGTCGCCGCTGGCGAACAGGGTGACCTCGTGGCCGCGGCGCACCTGCCCCTCCACGAGGTTATAGACGACGCGTTCGGTGCCGCCGTAGAGCCGCGGCGGCACACGCTCGTAGAGCGGGGAGACGTGAGCGATTCGCATGAGACCAGGGAACTGCAATCGCGTTGCCACTGCGCCCCCCACGCTCCGCCGCGATTCACCGACGAAACCGCTCGGCCGTCGCGAGGCCGGGCCACCCCCTGAACCGAAGTACCCGGTAAAGACTTCCGGCGCGTGTCGGCGTCGCGAGACAAGCCGCCGATTCACGTCGGATTTCCGTCGCGTCGCCCGGGCACAGGGGTTGCACTTCGAGCGTTGTCCATGACCGAGCCCCGATCCCGCTCGATTCGCGTGGCCGCCGTCGGCGATCTGCACTGCACGAAGACCTCGGAGGGCGCCTTCCAGCCGCTGTTCGCGAAGATCGCGGAGAGCGCCGACGTGATGGTTCTCTGCGGTGATCTCACCGACTACGGCACCGCCGAGGAGGCGCGCGTGCTGGCGCGCGAGGTGGCCACCGTGAAGCTGCCGAAGCTCGCGGTGCTCGGCAACCACGACTTCGAGTCCAGCGTGCCCGACGAGGTCGTGCACATTCTCTCCGAGACCGCCGGGGTCACCGTGCTCGACGGCACCGCCATCGAGGTGCTCGGCGTGGGCTTCGCGGGGGTCAAGGGCTTCGCGGGCGGCTTCGGGGAGCGGGCGCTGCAGTCCTGGGGCGAAGAGCCGATCAAGGCCTTCGTGCGAGCGGCGCTGGACGAGTCGCTCAAGCTCGAGTCCGCGCTGGCCCGGCTGCGCACGCCCGGGCGCGTGGCGCTCCTGCACTACGCGCCGATCGCCGCCACCGTCGAGAGCGAGCCGGTGGAGATCTATCCGTTCCTCGGCTCGAGCCGCCTCGAGGAGCCGTTGAATCGCTACGCCCCGAGCGTGGTCTTTCACGGGCACGCCCACCGCGGGCAGCCGGTCGGTGCCACCGCCGCCGGCGTGCCGGTCTACAACGTGGCGCTGCCGCTGCTGCGGCGGTGCTTCCCCGACCAGCCGCCGTTCCGCGTGGTGGAGGTGCCGGCGGCCGAGACGACCGGCACCGGCGCCACGCTGGCCAGCGCGCAGAGTGCGCCCGCGCGCCCGGTGGCGGCGGCCCCGTGAGCCCGGCGATGGCGCCCGCCCGTCGGCCCGCACTGCGCTCGCGCCGGCCTTCCGCGGCGACCCAGCGCTTCCATGCCTCGGTCCTGGCCGAGCTGAACGCGGCGGGCTGCGAGTTCCTGGTGGGGGGTGGGCACGCGCTCGAGCGCTATCTGGGGATCGGTCGGTCGGTGAAGGACCTCGACCTCTTCATGCGGGAGCGCGACGTGCCGGCCGCGCTGTCCCACGTCGAGCAGCGCCTCGGCTACGCGTGGGAGATGACGTTCCCGCACTGGCTCGCCAAGATCAAGCGGGACGACCGCGAGCACATCGACGTCATCTTCAACTCGGGCAACGCGGTGTGCGCGGTGGACGACGAATGGTTCCAGCACGCGGTGCCCTCCACCGTGATGGGCCAGTCCGCCCGCCTCTGCCCGGCCGAAGAGACCATCTGGTCGAAGGCCTTCGTGATGGAGCGCGAACGCTACGACGGCGCGGACATCGCCCATCTCATTCACGCCCGCGCGGAGGCGCTCGACTGGACCCGGCTGGCCCGGCGATTCGGCCGCCACTGGCGCGTGCTGCTGAGCCACCTGATCCTCTTCGGCTTCATCTATCCGTCCGAGCGAGCGCGGGTGCCGGAAGCGCTGATGCGGCGCTGCCTGCGCGCCCTCGAGCACGAGATGGAGCGGCCCTCCCCGCGGCGCGTCTGCCGCGGGCCGATCACCTCGCGCGCGCAGTACCTGGTGGACGTGCAGCTCTGGGGCTACGAGGACGCGCGCCTCCTGCCGCACGGGAGCATGAGCGAGGCGGATGCCTCCATCTGGACGGCGGCGATCGACCAGGGCGAGAGCCGGCCGGTCGGAGCCGAGGCCCTCGCCGACGCGACGCCGGAGCCCTGAGATGTCGGCGTCCCCGGCCGGGCTGGCGGCGGCGCGCCGGCTTCCCGTCGCGCGGCGGCGGAGCTGGTGGCCCTTCGTCGTCTTCGCCGCCTTCCTCGTGGCCGTGGTGGTGGCGAGCCGCGCCGTCGACCTCGGCCGCCACGTCGAGACCGCGCGGGCCTGGACCGCGGCGCTCGGCATCCTCGCCCCGGCCGCCTTCGTCGTCGTGTACGTCGCGGCCACCCTCATCGGTGTGCCGGGCACGCCGTTCACCCTGCTGTCTCCCCTGCTGTTCGGGCCGCTGATCGCCTTCGTGGTGATGGTGGTGGCGAGCGGCGCGTCCGCGGCCGGCGGCTTTCTGATCGCACGCTACCTGGCGCGCGACGCCTTGACCGCGCGGCTGAGCGAGACCGACGGCTTCGCCCGGCTGTCGCGACTGGTCGAGGCGCACGACTGGGTGGTGATCCCGTTCCTCCGCATCGTCCCGATCGCGCCGTTCGCGGTGGTCAACTACGGCTTCGGGCTCACCGGCATCCCGTTCTGGCGCTACGTCCTCTGGACCGAGGCGGCCATGATCCCGGTGAACGCGGTGCTGATCCTCGGCACCGACGCGTTCTACCTGGTCGCGATGCGCGGGACGGTCTCCTGGCCGCTGATCGCGGCGGCGGTGGCCGCGGCGGCGCTGGTGGCCGGGCTCGCCGCGATCGGCCTGCGGAAGCTCGGCCGGGCCTGACGCATGGAGGCGCTCGTCCTCCGGATCCAGCGCCTGGTGGACCGATGGAGCCGATGGATGCGCCTGGTGCCGCCGGCCGCGCGGCCGCCGCGCCGCCGCTTCCTGATCATCCAGATCGACGGCCTCTCGCGCGAGATGTTCGACCGGGCCCTGCAGGGCGACGGCCTGCGCAACGTCCGACGGCTCCTGGTGACGGGTCAGCTGGCCCGGCGCGACCTGTCGGTGGGGCTGCCGTCCTCCACGCCCGCATTCCAGGCCTCGCTCATGTACGGGGAGCACCCCGACATTCCCGGATTCCACTTCTACGACAAGCGGGAGCGGCGGGAGCTGCACTTTCCCAAGCACGGCGTGGCGGACCTGGTCGAGCAGCGGCACTCGCGCGGCCGGACCGGCATCCTCGAGGGCGGGTCGTGCTACGGCTGCGTCTTCACCGGCGGCGCCGCCAACGACCTGTGGACGTTCGCGCGCCTGCGCAGCCTGGCCAGCGCGGGACGAGGGCTGCGCCGCGCCGCCCTCTCGGGGCTGCTGCTGGCCTGGGTCGCGCTCAAGTGCTTCGGCCTGACCATGGTGACGCTCGGCCGGTTCGCGGCCCGCACGGCATCCGCGACCGCGGCCGGCCGCGTGGAGATTCGCCGCTCGCTGGAGGCGCTGGTGGTCGACATCGGCATCTCGATCTGGGCGCGCCAGCTCTTCACCCTGCTGGTCTCGGCCGATCTCTATCGCGGTGTGCCCGCGATCTACGTCAACTTCCTCGACTACGACGTGCTCTCACACGCGTTCGGGCCGGCCGATCGGCTGGCCTTCCGCGGGCTCGGACGGGTGGACCGCTCGATCCAGCAGCTGGCCCGCATCGTGCGCCGCCTGCCCGAGATGGGCTACGACCTCTACGTGCTGTCCGATCACGGGCAGTCGCCCACGCGGACGTTCCGGCGCGTCGCGCGCGGTGCCTCGCTGGACGACGTGGTCCGCGACGCGCTGGGCGGCGAGGCGCCGCCCGAGATGAAGATCATCGCCGCGGGCCCGAACGCCTTCGTCTACTTCACCGACCGGGAGACGCCGCTCCTCGCCGCCGAGATCGAGGCCCGCCATCCCCACGCGCTCGCCCGGCTCTCCCGGCATCCCGGAATCGGGCTGGTGCTGGCCCGCGGCGGCTCGGGGCCGGTCTGCTGGTATCGCGGCCAGCGGGTGCCGCTGACGCGGCGTCCCGCCCCGGCGGTGCGCGATCCCTTCGCGCGGCGGGCCGATCGCGAAGTGGTGGTGGCCGGCCTGCGCGACCTCATGGCGATGCCGAGCGCGGGCGACATCGTGCTGTACGGCACCGGCGCGCCCGGGGGCGACGTGAGCTTCATCGACGAGCGCGGCGCCCACGCGGGGCCGTCGTCCGCCGAGCTCCACACGTTCATCCTGCATCCGCCGTCGGTGGCGTTGCCCGCGACGCCGCTGACGCATCCGGTGCAGCTCTATCCGCACTTCATGGCCTATCAGGAGGATTCGTCATGGCGAAGCGCACTCGACGCGCCGGCTCCGCCGGGGCCCGCGGCATCCGGCTCGGCTACAAGCTATCCAGCGAAGAGCAAGGTCCGCGTGAGCTCGTCCGCCTCGCGCGTCTCGCCGAGGACGCCGGCTTCTCGTTCGCGCTGATCTCCGACCACTTCCATCCGTGGACGGATCGGCAGGGGCAGAGCCCCTTCGTGTGGAGCGTGATCGGCGCCATCGCGGCCACGACCCGTCGGCTGGAGCTGGGCACCGCGGTGACCTGTCCCACCATGCGGATCCATCCCGCGCTGGTCGCGCAGGCGGCGGCCACCTGCGCGCTCCTGATGGAGGGCCGCTTCTTCCTCGGGCTCGGCACCGGCGAGAATCTCAACGAGCACATCGTGGGGCAGGGGTGGCCGGAGACCGAGGTGCGGCAGGAGCGCCTGCTGGAGGCGGTGCAGGTGATCCGGCTCCTGTGGGAAGGCGAGAACCGGAGCCATCGCGGCCGGCACTTCACGGTGGAGAACGCGCGGCTGTATTCGCGCCCCGCCACGCCGCCCCCGCTCCTCCTCGCGGTGGGCGGCCCGGCCAGCGCCGATTTCGCCGGCCGCCTCGCCGACGGCATGATCGGCACCGATCCCTCGCGCGAGCTGGTCGGCCGCTTCGATCGCGCGGGCGGCGCGGGCAAGCCGCGCTACGCGGAGCTGACCGTGTGCTGGAACCGGAGCGAGGCGGCCGCCCGGCGCATTGCGTGCGAGGTCTGGCCGACCGCGGCGATGGAGTCGAGCCTGTCGTGGGAGCTGCCCCTGCCGAAGCATTTCGAGGCGGTCGCGGAGCTGGTCACCGAGGACCACGTGGCCGAATCGATCGTCTGCGGGCCGGATCCCGAGCGGCACCGGGCCGCCGTCGCGAAGTACGCCGACGCCGGCTACGACCACATCTGCATTCACCAGGTCGGACCCGATCAGGCCGGATTCATGCGGTTCTACGAGCGGGAGATCCTGCCGAAGATCGGCGCGAGCGCCGCGGCCTGACGCGCCGACCTTACCGGGTAAACCGTTCCGCTGCGCCGCAGGTACCGGGGGCGCATCCGGCGCGGCGACAGGAGAGACGGCCGTCTTGCCACGCGTCAGGCCGGGCACAGAAGTTGCTGCCTTGACACGCAGGGAGGCAGGGACATGGCAACTGGCGTGCGAGTGGAGGAAGTCACCACCGTGACCTACGGGGACGGAACCATGACGAACCATCCGTGGCCGGTCTCGTGGAGCGCGGTGTGGGTCGGCACATTGTCGGCCATCGCGCTGGCGCTGATCTTCGGTCTGGTCGGCACGGCGGTCGGCGCGCATCGGGTCGGCCATCCCTTCGCGACGTGGAAGGACGTCGGTTTCTGGACGCTCGTCTGGAGCGTCTTCGGCGCGTTCCTGTCGTTCGCGCTGGGCGGCTGGGTGGCGGCGAAAGTGGGCGGCTTCCGCCGGTCGGAGAGCGCGATGCTGCACGGTGCGATCGTCTGGCTGGTCGCGGTACCTCTCCTGCTCGCCTTGCTGTCGCTGGGCGCGGCCACCGCGCTCGGCGGCTGGTACGGGGGGCTTTCCGGCACGCCCGCGTGGGTGGTGCCGCCGCCCGCCGCCGCTCAGGATCCGATCGCGGCGGCCAACGCGGCGCGCAACACTGCGACCGCCGCGGTGACCGCGCTGCTGCTGGGGCTGGTGGGCGGCGTGATCGGCGGCTGGATGGGATCGGGCGAACCGATGACGTTCACGCACTACCGGACGCGGCCAATCCGCTCCGGAACGGGAGGCTGGTGATGGCGCTGATTCTGCTCTGGCTACTGGGTCTTCCGCTGAGCTTGATCATCATTCTGTTCCTGCTGGGCGTCGGGCGCTGAGCCCCCCGCCACGGAAGCGACGTCGAGGATGACCGATCTGGCCGGCGACGTGGTGAGGCTCGGCCTGCTCCTCACCCTGCTGGCGTTCGGTCTCTGGATCGGCGGCGCCTCCGTGGCGGCCTGGGTGGGCTGGGAGAAGGGCCGTGATCCGATCGCCTGGTTCGTCGTGGCCTTCTTCCTGTCCCCGCTGGTGGCGCTGATCGCTCTCGGCGCGGTGCCGGCCCGCCGGCCCGCGAGGGCGGCGCGCGGGGCGTCGCGCTCGACGGCGGCCGCGGCCCCAGTCGAGGATCCCGGGGTCGCGGCGGCCCGGCTGGTGAATCAAGCACGACACGACATTCCTCGACACGACGATCGATGGGGGGAGGCCACGCGATGGGACGTTGCGACGTTTGCGGCAACGAGTACGAGAAGACCATGGTGATCACGGCCGCCGGGCGACAGGGCACCTTCGATTCATTCGAGTGCGCGCTGCACGCAATGGCGCCCAGCTGCGGACACTGTGGCTGCCGCATCGTCGGCCATGGCGTCGAGGCGTCGGACGGCCGCTACTTCTGCTGCGCCCACTGCGCGGAGATGGCGGGCGTGCCCGCCCGCCAGATCAACGCGTAGCGATGCGCGGCGCGACCGGGCCGTGGGCGATCGTGCTCTCCGGCGGCGAAGGTGGCGCCCTGCGGCCGTTCGTCCGGCGGGTCCTCGGCCTGGACCGGCCGACGCAGTACGTCCCGCTGCTCGGATCGCGTAGCCCCCTCCGGCAAACGCTCGATCGGCTGGCCCTCGCGGTCTCGGCCGACCGCACGGTGGTGTCGACGGTGCGCTCGCACACCGCATACATCACCGAGGCGCTCCAGGGCTGCGCCTCGCCGCCCTACGTGCTGGTCCAGCCGGAGGATCGCGGCACCGCCGCCGGCGCGCTTCATCCGGCGCACTGGATCGGGCGCCGCGATCCGGGCGCCACCGTGGTGATCGTGCCGTCGGACCACTTCATCCTGGGCGAGGCCACGCTCATGGCCCAGGTGCTCGACGCGGCGCGCGCGCTCGATCAGCATCCCGGACGGGTCATCCTGCTCGGCGCGCCCGCCACCGCGCCCGAGGGCGAGGACGGATGGCTGGAGCCGGGCGCCCCGCTCGACGACGACGGCGTGCTCACCACGGTGCGTCGGCTGTGGCCCCGGCCACCGGATGCGCCGGTCCTGGCCCCGGACGGGCTGTGGAACACCGCGATCGTGGTGGCGCGCGTGGCCGCGCTCGTGCGGCTCGGCGAGATCGCGCAGCCCGAGATGAGCGCCCGGCTGGCCCGGGTCGGCGGCTTCGCCGGCTCCGACGACGAGCCGGCCGCCGTCCACCAGGCCTACGCGCTGATGCCCCGCGCCCGCCTCTTCGACGACCTGCTGGCCCGGCATCCGGAGCATCTCGCGGTGTGGCCGCTGCAGCGCGTGACGTGGTCCGGACTGGGCACCGCCCGCCGCGTGGCCGATGTGCTCACCCGCCTGCGCGTCCGCCCGGCCTGGTCGGAGCCGGTGGACCCGTCGGCGATCGCGGTCTGAAGGAGCCACGATGGCCTCCCGACTCTGGACCGGCAGTATCTCGTTCGGCCTCGTCAACATCCCGGTCTCGCTGGTGACCGCCGAGGCGCACGACGAGCTGGACTTCACCCTGCTCGACGAGCGCGACGATTCCCCCATCGGCTATCAGAAGATCAACAAGCGTACCGGCAAGCCGGTGCCGAGCGACCGCATCGTGCGGGGCTTCGAGTACCAGGACGGCCGCTACGTCATCGTGAGCGACGCCGATCTCAAGCGGGCGAGCCCGGAGCGCACCCAGCGGATCGACATCCTCTCGTTCGTGGAAGCCGGTGAGATTCCGCCCACGTACTTCGACCGGCCGTACTACCTCGAGCCGGGACGCGGCGGCGATCGCGGCTATGCGCTGTTCCGGGAGGCGCTGCGGCGGAGCGGGAAAGTGGCGGTCGCCAGCGTGGTGGTGAAGACACGCCAGCACCTGGCCGCGGTGGTCGCGCAGGACGACGTGCTGGTCCTCGATCTCCTCCGCTACGCCGCGGAGCTGCGCGAGCCATCGAAGCTGCGGGTGCCCGGCGGGCTGAAGTCGCTGAAGATCACCGACCGCGAGGTCTCGATGGCCGAGCGGCTGATCGCGGAGATGACGGAGCCCTGGAAGCCCGAGCGTTACCACGACGAGTACCGGGACGAGCTGCTCGCCTTCATCAAGAAGCGCGGGCGGGCCGGCCAGCTCGCCGCCTCGCCCGAGCCCGAGGAGGAGGCCGCGCCCCGCGCCCGCCGCGCCGAGGTGATCGACATCGCGGACCTGCTCCAGAAGAGTCTGGCCAAAGCGGAGCCGCGCCGGAAGCGCGAGGAGCACCACCGGTCGCGCCGCAAGAAGACCGCCTGACCCGTGAGCCTCGCGACCTATCGTCGCAAGCGGGACTTCGCGGCCACGCCCGAGCCGCGCGGCGGGCGGCGCCGCGCGGCGCGGCGACTCTCCTTCGTCATCCAGCGGCACGCGGCCACCCGCCTGCACTACGATTTCCGCCTGGAGCTGGACGGGGTGCTCAAGAGCTGGGCGGTGCCCAAGGAGCCCAGGCCGGTGCCGGGCGAGAAGCGGCTCGCGGTGCACGTCGAGGATCATCCGCTCGAGTACGGACGCTTCCAGGGGGTGATCCCGGAAGGCCACTACGGGGCCGGGCGCGTCGCGATCTGGGACCGCGGCTGGTGGGAGGCCGACGGCGACCCGCGCGCCGGCTACCGGAAGGGCTCGCTGAAGTTCACCCTGCACGGCCGCCGGCTGCGCGGCGGCTGGGCGCTGGTCCGCATGCGGCCGCGCGACGAGGAGCCTCGCGCGAAGGAGAACTGGCTCCTGATCAAGGAGCGCGACGCGGGCACGACGCCCCCCACCCGGAAGCCTCCGTCCCGGAAGCGCGCCTCACGCCCCGCGCGATGACCCTGCCCGCGTGGGTCGCGCCGCAGCTGGCCACGCTGGTGTCGGCGCCGCCGGTGGGGGACGAGTGGGTGCACGAGGTCAAGCTCGACGGCTATCGCATGCTCACGCGGATCGACCGCGGGCGTGCCCGGCTCCTGACCCGCAACCGCCAGGACTGGACCGATCACTTCACCTCGGTCGCCGAGGCGGCCGCCGCGCTCCCGGTGAAGGAGGCCCTGCTCGACGGCGAGATCGTGGTGTTCGACGCGGCGGGCGTCTCGAGCTTCCAGGCGCTGCAGCAGGCCGCCGAGTCCGGCCGCGCGCTGACCTACGTGGCCTTCGACCTGCTCTTCGTCGACGGCCGCGACCTGCGCGGCGAGCCACTCATCGCGCGGAAGAAGGCCCTGGCCCGTCTCCTCCGGGGCCGCCGTGGGCGCCTGCGTTACTCGGAGCACTTCGACGCCCCGGGGCAGTCGGTCTACGAGCGCGCGTGCAAGATGGCGCTCGAAGGCATCGTGTGCAAGCGCAAGGACGCGCCCTACGTCTCCGGGCGCGGGTCATCGTGGCTCAAGGTCAAGTGCATGGCCCGGCAGGAGTTCGTCATCGGCGGCTTCACGGATCCCGAGGGGGCGCGCGCCGACTTCGGCTCGCTGCTGCTGGGCGTGCACGAACCGGACGGCCGACTGGTCTACGCCGGCAAGGTCGGCACCGGGTTCACCAACGCCACCCTCGCCACGCTCGGTCAGCGGCTGCGCCGGCTCGAGCAGCGGACCTCTCCGTTCGCCCCGGACGGGCCGCGGCCGCCCGCGCGCGGCGCCCACTGGGTGAAGCCCACGCTGGTCGGGGAGGTGACCTTCACCGAATGGACCCGCGACGGCCTGCTGCGCCATCCCTCGTTCCAGGGCTTGCGGGACGACAAGCCCGCGGGGCAGGTGGTGCGCGAGCGCAGCCATGCGCCGAGTCCGCCTGCCGGGCGACGGATCGCGGGCGGCAGCGACGCGCCGGTCCAGGTGGCGGGCGTGCGCCTCACCCATCCCGATCGGGTGCTCTACCCCGAGCAGGCCGTCACCAAGCTGGCGCTGGCCCGCTACTACGAGGCCATCGCGGATTGGATCCTGCCCCACGTGACCGGCCGGCCCCTGAGCCTGGTGCGCTGTCCGGAAGGCCAGCGCGGGCAGTGCTTCTACCAGAAGCACGTCGGGGCCGGCATGCCGGAGGACGTCGCGCGCGTCCGGATCCGCGAGGGCGGCGGCGCCACCGCGTGGTACCCCTACGTGGAGGATCTGGCCGGGCTGGTCGCGCTGAGCCAGATCGGCGTGCTCGAGATCCATCCGTGGGGCGCACGGGTGGGCCGTCTGGAGCGTCCCGATCGTCTCGTGCTCGATCTCGATCCGGCGCCGGGGGTGGCCTGGGCGCGGGTGGTGGAGGGCGCGCTGGCGGTGCGCGCGCTGCTCGGCGACCTGGGGCTGGTCTCGTTCGTGAAGACCACCGGCGGCAAGGGCCTGCACGTCGTGGCGCCGCTGCGCCCGGCGGCGGGCTGGGACGCGCTACGGAGGCTGGGCGAGCGCATCGGGGCCGAGCTGGTCCGCCGCGCACCGGATCGCTACACGATCAACCCGCTGAAGGCCGCGCGGCGCGGGCGCATCTTCGTCGACTACCTCCGGAACCTCCGCGGGGCGACCGCGGTGGCCACCTACTCGCCCCGCGCCCGGCCGGACGCGCCCGTCTCGATGCCGCTCGGCTGGAGCGACGTCACGGGCAAGGTCCGGCCCGAGGATTTCACGCTGGTGACGGTGCCGAAGCAGCTGCGCGCGGTGCGGAAGGATCCCTGGAGCGACTTCTTCTCGGTGGATCAGGCGATCACGGCTCGGACGGCCGCGGCGCTCAGCCCTGCGGCCGGGCCGTCACCAGCTCTTCCACGGCGTGGCCGTGCACCGTCCCGTCCTGGGCGCAGCGGATCACGTGCTGGCCGCACGTGATCGTCTGCCAGTCGACGAAGGCCTCGTGCAGCTCGCCCGCGGTGAAATATTCCACGACCTCTCCCTTTTCCTCGTGCACCAGGTCGTTGGTGAACACGAGATGCGCCTGGTGGCCGTCGGGCCGCGTGGCGGTCTTGAGCCGCGCGAATAACGCGCCGCGGTCGGCCCGCGGCACGTAGTGGATGCTGCCGCACGAGTAGATCAGATCGAAGGGACCGGACGGGAGCATGCCGGTGATGGAGCCCTGCCACCAGCCCACCCGCACCCCGCGCATCCGGGCCAGGCGCCTCGCCTTGGCGAGGCCCTCCGCGGAGACGTCCACCCCGGTGACGATGGCGCCGAGGCTCGCGAAGAACACGCTGTCACGGCCCTCGCCACACCCGAGATCGAGCGCGTAGTCGCCCGGCCTGATCAGCCGGGCGACCTCGAGCGCGAAGTCCGATGGGGCCGTGCCAAACACGTAGCGCTCGGGAGTGCGCGCATACTCGCGCGCCCAAGGACTCCAGGTCGGCTTCGACCGTTGCGATGTGCTTGGCACTGCCGGACGCATGACGCAAGGCCGGTGCCAGCGCTCCCTACCGGTCGAGCCGCCACGGAAACGCGTGCTTGGGTAACGATTCGCGGCTCCGCGTCCGCTCGGCGGCCCGGCTCCGCGTAATCGTTACCCGGTCATTGCGGACATCGAACGCGGTGGCTAGGCTACCCCGAGGGAGGAACGACCCGTGGCCCTGATCGACAAGAGCGAGTTCGTCGGACTCGATGGCGTGGCGCACCTCTGCACCGGCGGCGAGGCCCCGTGGCTTCGCTCGCACGACGGCGCGTGCGCCCGCTTCGGCGCGCTCAAGAGCGCGGGCATGGCCGGCCGCGAGCAGATGTTCGTCACCGCCGAGCGGGTGCGCGGCCGCGCGGCCCGGCTGCTGGGCGTCACCACCGCCGAGGTGGCGCTCCTGGCCCACGCCTCGGAGGGCCTCAACCAGGCGGTGCGCTCGGTGGACTGGCGGGCCGGGGACAACGTGGTCTTCGCCGACCTCGAGTACCCGTCGCTGATCTACCCGGCCGCCCTGCTGCGGGAGCGTGGCGTCGAGCCGCGCGTGGTCCGCACCCGCGACCACTACCTGGGGCTCGACGACCTGGCCGCCCGGGTCGATCGGCGAACCCGGCTCGTGCTGGTGAGCCAGGTGAGCTATCTCACCGGTCAGCGCCTCGACCTGGCGCGCTGCGCGGACATCGCCCGCGGCGCCGGCGCCTGGCTTGCGGTGGACGCGACGCACGCCGCCGGGGTGGTGCCGGTGCCGGGCGCGATCTGCGACTTCGTGGTGTCGAGCTGCTACAAGTGGCTGCTCGCGACCCACGGCGTCGGGCTGTTCGCCTACAGCGCGCGCCGCGTCGGCACGCTCGCCCCGCACACCGTGGGCTGGCACAGCGTCGGCCATCGGGGCGGGACGTCGGACCCGCTGGCGATGCCCTGGCGCGCCGACGCCTCGCGCCTCGAGGCCGGCAACCCGAGCCTGCTGGGCCTCGCGGTCCTGGACAATGCGCTGCAGCGCCTCGAGGCGCTCGTACCCGCCGACGTCGAGCGTCACGCCCGGGATCTGGGCCGCCCGCTCATCGAGGGCCTGCGGCGCCGCGGGTTCCCGGTCATCACGCCGGAGCCGGTGGCGGAGCGGGCCGGGAACATCTGTTTCCTGGCCGACGATGCCGCCGGCCTGGCCGCGCGGCTCGCCGAGCGGGGCGTGCTCGTGTGGGGCGGGGAAGGCCGCATCCGGGTCTCGCCGCACGTGCACTGCGACGCGGCCGACATCGACCGCTTCTTCGACGCGCTCGACCACGTCGGCGCGGCCCGCCGCCCGCAGATCGCCGCGCGCTGAGCCGGCAGCGGGGCCCGTCCGGCCTCCGCCCGGCCTGGCCATTCGGCGGATACCCGCCGGATCTCGCCTCCGGCATGCTGGGGCCAGACTCACCCGTGAGGAGGACGCGAATGGACGCTCTGCTGTCGCTCTCCAACGACCTGGCCGCCGCCGTCGCCCGGACGGCGCCGTCGATCCTGGCCGTGCACGGCCGCCATCGGCTGCCGTCGACCGGCATCCACTGGCGCCCGGGCATCGTCGTCACCGCCGAGCACACCGTGCGCGCCGAGGACGGCATCACCGTGACCGACGCGGACGGCCGCTCCCTCGCGGCCATCCTGGCCGGCCGCGATCGCGGCACCGACCTGGCGGTGCTCCGCGTGCCCGAGCTGGGCAACGCCGCCGCGGCGCTCGGCGACGACTCGACGCTGCGGGTCGGCCACATGGTATTGGCGCTCGGCCACGGGCCGCGCGCGAGCTGGGGCGTGGTCAGCGTGCTCGGGCCGCGCTGGCGGAGCTGGAGCGGCGGCGACGTGGATCGCCTCATCCGCCTGGATCTCGTCATGTATCCCGGCTTCTCCGGCGGGCCGCTGGTGGATGCCTCGGGCCGCGTGGTCGGGCTCAACACGTCCGGACTCGCGCGCGAGAGCCGGCTGACCGTGCCGGTCACGACGGTGGCCCGCGTGACCGACGACCTGCTGCGCCAGGGGCACGTGTCGCGCGGCTACCTGGGGCTCGGCATGCAGACGGTGGGGCTTCCGGAGGCGCTGCGCACCCGGCTCGGCCTGCCCGGCGAGATGGGGCTGATCGTGGTGACGGTGCAGGCGGGCGGCCCGGCGGAGCAGGCCGGGATCCTGCTGGGCGACGTGCTGGTCGCGCTCGACGGCGCGCCGGTGGCCGAGCTGGAGGACGTGCAGGAACGGCTCGGCGGAGACCGGATCGGCACGACGGTGACCGCGCTCGTGATCCGCGCGGGCGCGCGCGTCGAGGCGCGCATCACGGTGGGCGAGCAGCCGCGGCGGCGGGCATGAGCGCGGTCCCGGCCGCCGAGGCGGCCGCGGCGTCGCTCGACATGGCCGCGGCGGCGACCGCGGCGGCGCTGGCACGGGTCACGGTGGAGGTGCGGAGCGGGCCGCGCGCGGTGGCCCGGGGGGGCGCCGCGGGAGTGCCGGTGGGCGCGGGCGTCATCTGGCATCCCGACGGGCTGATCCTCACCAACGCGCACGTGGCGCGGGGCGACGTCCCGGTCGTGCTGTGGGACGGCCGCGCGCGCCCGGCCCGGCTGGTGGCGCGCGATCCGGAGCGCGATCTGGCCGCGCTGGTCGTGGAGGCCAGCGGGCTCCCCGCGGCCGAGATCGGCGCGTCCGCCGCCCTGCGGGTGGGCGAGGTGGTGCTCGCGGTCGGCAACCCGTTCGGGCTGGCGCGCGCGCTCTCGGCCGGCCTCGTGCACGCCGTCGACGGCCGCGTCATCCGCGCGGACCTGCGGCTGGCGCCCGGCAACTCGGGCGGCCCGCTGGCCGACGCGCGCGGCCGGGTGGTGGGCCTCAACGCCATGATCGTGGGCGGCCTGGCCCTCGCGGTGCCGAGCGAGGTGGCGCGCGCCTTCGTCATGGACGTGGTGCGGGCGCGCGAGCCTCGGCGCGGGTGACCGCGTGATCGCGGTGCTGCTGGTGTCGCGCGATCCCGCGATGCGGGCGCGCCTCGAGGGCGTGGTGGCCGGCGCCCGCGGGCGGCTGCGGCTCGTCGCGGGCCCGTCCGGCGCATCGCTGGCCCGACAGGTGGCGGCGGCGCAGCCCGACGTGGCGCTGCTGGACCTCGGGGCCGGGCGCGTGACGGCGGTCATCGACGCGCTGGCCGACGCTGCCCGCGCGGCCCTGATCGTGCTGACCGAGGCCCCGGCCCGCGTCCTGCGCGAGGCGGCCGCCGCGCGCGAGCTCGTGCGCGCGGTGCTGCCCCGCGACGCCACGGCGGGGGAGATCCGCGCCGCCATCGACGCGGTGGTGGCCGGACTGCTCGCGCTCCATCCGGATGCGCTCGGCGACGCGCACCCCACGCGGCGGCCCGCGGCGGCCCGCGTGGCGCCGGATCAGCCGCTGACCGGTCGCGAGATCGAGGTGCTCGGGATGATGGCCGACGGGCTCGGCAACAAGATCATCGCGGCGCGGCTCGGCATCTCGACCCACACCGCCAAGTTCCACGTGGCGTCCATCCTGGACAAGCTGGGCGCGGGCAGCCGCACCGAGGCGGTGGCCATCGGCCTGCGCCGGGGGCTCGTGGCGATCTAGCCGAGCGGGCCACCGCCGGCATCACGGCGCCGGCGCTACCCCCGACAGCCCGCCGGCCTGTGCACGCGCACGGTGGAGGCCGGATACTTCGCGAGCTTGTCGGCGGGCCGGCGCGGGCGCGGCTGAAGCTCGCCGCCGCAGTTCGGGCAGCGCCCGCGCAGCACCGTCTCGGCGCACGCGCGGCAGAACGTGCACTCGAACGAGCACACCCGCGCCTCGTCGGAATCGGGCGGCAGATCGCGGTCGCAGCACTCGCAGCCCGGACGCAGCTCCAGCATCAGATGGCTCCTCCCTGGCGCGACAGCGTATCATCGGGAGCGCGAGGAGGACACCAATGGCCAGCAGCGTCGTGAATGCGGACCGATTCGACAAGGGCATGACGTTCGAGCAGTACGCGGCGTACGCGGGCAGCCCAGAGAACCTCGCGCGCGAGGCGTTCGGCAGCTACTACCCGGACGGGGGCGCGATCGGGATCGCGCGCAAGGACAACAGCGGCGTCCTGCGGGATCGGTACGCGCGGGCACGGCTCGCCGACTACCAGGTGGCGGCCATCAAGTGGCTCGCCGCCCAGTCCGGAGGGCCCGCCAACATCCTGGTCCTCTCCGAGGACTGGTCGTCGGACTGCCGGCGCGACGTCCCGATGATGGCGCGCCTGGCCGAGGCGGGCGGGCTGACCTTGCGCATCTTCAACCGCGACGGCCAGAAGATCCTCGGCAAGCGCCGTCCGGACCCGGCCGCCTATCCCGGCGGCAACCACGACATCATGCTCGAGTTCCTCAACGCCAAGGACGGGGCCGAGTGGGCCTCGGTGCCGGTGGTGGTCGTCTACACCAAGGACTTCGCGGAGCTGCACCGCTACATCGAGTACCCGGCCATCTACCACAAGGACCGCATCCGCGGCCACCAGCAGGCCGCCCGGTCCGGCGAGAGCGCCGACCAGGCGAGGGACCGCGGGATGCGCGAGTTCGCCGCGATGCAGGCCTCGCCCTTCTTCGACGTGTGGGCGAGCGCGGCGGTGGACGAGATCCTCAGCGCGCTCTACGAGAAGCGGGTGGTGTCATGACCGGAGGTGCCGGCGCAGGAAGCCGATGACGCGCTCGCGATAGCCGTCGGGATCCTTGGCGAGGAAGTCCTGATGGTGCGCGCCGGCGACGATCCACAGCTCCTTCGGGGCCGCGGCGGCCGCGAAGAGGGCGTTCGACTCGGCGAGCGTCGTATGTCGGTCCAGCTCTCCCGCCACCACCAGAACCGGCGCGCCGAGGCGGGCGATGCCGTCGATCGGGCGGAGATCCTCGGGTCCGGCGCCGAGCCTGGGGCGCAGCTGTGCGACCAGGAGTGGAGCGAGGACCGGCGCGAGCGGGCCGAGGCGGAGGCGGACGCGGTTCTGGAGCGCGATCCGGATGTCGGGGTAGACCGCCTCGACGACGACCGCGTCGACGCCGACCGGCTGCGGCCCCAGCAGCACCGCCGCGCCGCCGAGTGACGTGCCGATCACGCCGACGCGAACGTTCGGCCGCCGATGCTTCAACCAGGCGAGCGCGGCGCGGGCGTTGCCCGACTCGCGGAAGCCCAGGGTGATCCGCTCGCCCGGGCTCTCGCCGTGCGCCTGCAGGTCGACCAGGAGTACCGAGAGCCCTTCGCGCAGCAGCAGGCGGGCGCGCGGCAGCATGCTGCGCCGATCGACCCGGATCGAGTGCAGCAGGACCACCGCGCCGCGCTCGGGATTCGCTTCCATCCACCACGCGGCCAGTCCGGCCGCGCTCGCCTCGGGAATACGCACCGACTCGACCGCGAGGTCGGCGGGCACCGGCACCGGTCGGTTCGCGGGCGCGGTGAGACGAGTGCCCATCCACCACGAGCCCGCGGCGACTACCACCACGCCCAGCAGCCCGGCCGCGGCGAGCCATCGCGCCGGCGTGCTCAGCGAGGCGTGTCTCCGAGCCGACGCACGATCTCGGCCACGAAGTCGTCCTTGCCCGCGGTGTAGGCCTCGCGGCCGTCGTGCGAGACCGACGTCAGGGCCGCGGCTCCATCAGCTCGAGGCGGTTGCCGAAGGGGTCGTTGACGTACACGCGCTGGTAGCCGGCCAGCGGCTCGTCGTCGAGGACCGCGTGGCCGGCCGCCCGCAGGCGCTCGACGAGGGCGTCGAGCCCGCTGACCAGGAGGCCCGCGTGCGCCTTCCGGGCCGGGCGGAAGTCGCGGTCCACGCCCAGATGGATCTTGAGCGTCCCGCGCTCGAACCAGGCCCCGCCCCGCGCGGCGAGCGCCGGCGGCTTCGGGATCTCGGGGATCCCGAGCAAATCGCCGTAGAAGGCGCGGGCCTCGGCCTCGCCCCCGGCCGGCATCGCGATCTGCACGTGGTCGACGCCGACCACCGGCATCAGCGGGCCGCCCTCACGTGGAGTCCGCGGCGGACAGGCGGTCCGCGAGGCTGCGCGCGGTCTCGGCCGAGGTGCGCACCGGGATGATCTCGAAGTGGCAGAGATCGGCCCACGCTTTCGTCCACGTGTCGAAGAGCGAGCGGTCCTCGGTGCGCATCAGCTGGAAGCAGCGGACGTAGTCGAGGTCGACCCAGCTGTCCACGTACTCGAGGCCGGGCGGCAGCTGGCGGCCCAGGTCGCGCGCCCGCCGGTAGATGTCGGGCGCCGCGCCGGCGTTGAAGTACTCGATCACCATGTAGAGCATCACTCGTCTCCCGGGCGGCCGTCCCGCACCATGCCCGTGCTTGGCTTCATCACAGATCGATTCGCCGGCAAGACTCGCCGGCCAGGCGGTGGGCCTCGGCGTCCCAGTCGATCACGAAGATGGCCGAGCGCTCCGAGCGCAGCGACAGGAGCTTCCGCCCGCCCGCGACGACCACGCTCTCCGCCGCGGCGAAGCTCATGGTCTGGTCGGGGCCGGTGCGGTTGCAGACCACGAGCGGCAGGCCGGTGTCGAGCGTGCAGTGCTCCCACTCCCCGTTGGGACCGTGCATCCCGGGTGCCCACGCGGCGGAGGAGACGAGCAGCCGCGCTCCCTGGGCCGCGAGGCTCTTGGCGATCCAGGGCGAGCAGGCGTCGGCGCAGACCAGCACGCCCACGCGTCCCAGCGGCGCCGCCTCGATCGCGGCCACCTCGTCGCCCGGCGTCGACCAGGCCTCGGAGCCGACGCGCAGCGTGTTGATCTTCCGGTGGGTGCCGAGGATCGCGCCGTCGGGCCCGATCACGAAGACCGAGTTGTGCAGCGCGCCGGTCCGCGCGTCGCGCTCCGGATGGGAGAGGAACACGGTCACGCCGAGGTCGGCCACGCGGCGGCGGAAGCCGGCCATCCACGGATCCGGCTGCTCGCGGATCCACTCGGTGCCGATCCGGTCCGCGAACGTGAAGCCGCTCACGCAGAACTCGGGGGTGATGATGCACTGCGCGCCGTCGCCCGCGGCGGCGACCAGCGCGGTCTCGACGAGTCGCCGGTTGTGCGCGACATCCCCCGGAATCGGCGCGAGATGGAGCAGGGCGACCCGCAAGATCACCCGCCTACCTTCCCATCCCGGCCCGCTCTCGACAAGGCGGACGCCCCGCGCTCAGCGCCCGCCCGCCTGCTGGAGCAGGCGGATCATGGATCCGTAGCCGCGCGCGCGGGCCAGCGCGAGCGGGGTCTGACCGCTCCGGTCCGCCAGGTTCGGGTTCGCCCCCGCCTCGACCAGCGCCCGCAGGGTGTCGGTGTGGCGAGGGCCGCCGTCGCCGAGCACGATCGACTCGATCAGCGCAGTCCAGCCCAGGTTGTTGACGTGATCGAGCGGGGCGCCGGCGCGGATGAGGGTGCGCACGACCTCGGCGTGGCCCAGATGCGCGGCCGCGATCAGGGCGGTCCCGTCGTAGCGGCTGGTCACGTTCTTCGCGCTCGTCCCGAGGGCCAGGGCCGCCTCGAGCGTCGGCGCGTCGTTGGCCACCGCCGCGATCGTGACGATGTCGTACCGGTCGTGCTCGAGCGCGTTGGGATTCGCGCCGGCCGCGACCAGCGCGCGCATCGCCTCCTGATGGCGGTGGTAGGCGGCCACGTGCAGCGGCGTCCGCTGGTAGCCGTCGCGGACGTCGGGGCTCGCGCCGCCCGCGGTCAGCGCGCGGATCTCCGCCGCGTCGCCCCGCGCGGCCGCGGCGAGCAGGCCGGTGTAGCGCGACTGCTCGCCCGGCGAGGGCGGCACCTGGGCGGTGGCGGTGGCGACCGCGCTCGCGATGAGAAGGACCGCGAGCCCGACGGAGCGCCCGCTCATCGCGCGCGCCCCGGCGTGATGGTCAGGTGGGTGAACTCCGCCACGAAGCCGGCGCCCTTCGGGCTGCACGCGTACGCTCCCGCGGCGACCGGCGCGCCCTCGCGATCCTCCAGCAGCCGCGCCATGCGGATCTGCTCCCACGCCCGGCCGTCGCGAGACGCGTCGACGAGGTAGTCCGTTCCCTCGCGTCGCACGCGCAGCCAGACCGCGCGGTCCGACGCGGGGAACGACTGGGTGGACCAGTCGGAATAGCCCTGATTGGTGACCACGACCCCCAGCCGGCCCGGCTCCCCCGGCTCGTGCTCGACCGACGTCTTGAGCCAGCAGGCCGCCGACACCCGGATCATCAGCCCGGCCTGGTCGTACCGGTGCACCGGCTGGAAGCGCACGCCAGTCGAGAGCACGAGATCGCCGGCCATGTCGAGATGGAGGAAGTGCCCGTTGTCGGCCGCGAAGCCGTAGTGCGTCTTCTGCCAGAAATCGGTGGCGGCCTCCGGCGCCACGCGAAGCACGCCGGCCTCCGCGTCGATCGACCAGACGCGCGGCGCCCCGTGCCGACGGAGCCGGTCCGGGACGGCCAGGAAGCTCACGGCCGGCGCGGAAGGCGGAGCGGTCATGGCTTCTCCGAGAGAATGCGCGGCGCGGCCGGGTCGTCGTAGTCGACGACCAGCGTGGCGTGACGCTCCGGGTCGCATGCCCGGAGATAGAGCCGCTGGCCCTCCACGTACCGGCGGTTCGCCGGGGCGAGCGGATCGGGCGATCCCTCGCCGCGCTGCGCCCCGCGTGGGATCGAGACCTCGAACCGCACGGCCAGGAAGACCGAGAAGTCCCAGTACTCCCGCAGCTCCGGCCGGTGGAGGAAGATGCCGTCGACGATCAGGACAGAGCCGGCGGGTGCCTGCTGCTCGGGGGCGTCCACGTGGCGGTCCGCGCGGGCGTCGAACACCGCGGTACGATAGCGCAGGCTACCGCCCGGGCTCAGCGGATCGAGCAGGCGGCGCCGCAACGCGAGGTAGTCGTAGGAGTCGCGAAAGAAGCCCTCCGGCGATTCCCGGCCGAGCCGATAGCGGACCGCGCGCGGGTGGTGGAAGCCGTCCACCGAGGCCCGGATCACCGCGATCCCCGCGGCTTCGAGCGCATCGGCCAGCGTGTCGGCCAGCGTGGTCTTGCCCGCGCCGTCGACGCCGTCGATGCCGACACGGAGCACGTCCGGGCCCCGTCGGCGGACGATCTCGCGCGCGAGCCGGTCGAGCAGGGTCGGGCAGTCCGGCGCGCCCGTGCGCGATCACTCCACCACGCGATCCGCTCGCGCGAGGATCGCGGCGGGGATCGTCAGGCCCAGCGCCCGGGCGGTCTTGAGATGGACGACGAGCTCCGCCGCGAGCGACGCGAGCCGGTCGGCTGCCCCATCGGCGAACCGGGCCTCGATCGTGAAATGCTGACCTTCGACCCAGCCGAGCTCGCGGAGTCCCTGGCGGAACGCGGCCAGATTCGAGTCGTCGGCCTCGGCGGACAGCGGAGACAGGCGCCCGATTCGCGCCGGCTTCGTCGGCTGGGCACGACCGCGGGCGGGGGCGGCGAGGCCGCCGATGGCGATTCCCGCGAGCAGGCGGCGTCTCGTGATCACGGGCGCGGCACGCTCGGCGTCACGTCAGCTCGGGGCGTTCGGGTCCGACGGGCGGAAGCGGAGAGCGGTGCGGGCGCGCGCCTTCGAGGCCTCGACGGTGCGGTCGCGGGGCGGCGCGCTCGTCACGAGCGAATCGAGCAAGGCGCGCGCGATGTGCGTGACGTCGTCGACCGCCCGGTTGAACACCGGCTCATTGGCCCGCGAGGGCTTCGTGAAGCCGCTCAGCTTGCGGACGAACTGCAGGGCGGAGGCGCGGATCTCCTCGTCGGTCGCCGGCGGTCTGAAGTTGTGCAGGGTCTTGATGTTGCGGCACATGGTGACCTCGAATCCTCGGTGATGAGCCGCCTTCATCGGGCGGCGTGGGCGCGCAGGAAACCCCCGACCGCCGCGTTGTACTCCTCGGGCTGCAAGGCGGGAGCGAAGTGACCGCCGGTCGGCAGCACCACGAGCTTCGCCCCGGGGATCCGGGACGCCAGCTCCTCCGAGTAGAACGGCGGGGTCAGCGCGTCGTCGCCGGCCACGACCACCAGGGTGGGGCAGCGGATCTCACCCAGCCGCGCGCGCCGGTCGAAGCGCACGATGGCGTCGATCCGGCTGGCCAGCACCTCGGCGGGCGGGGCCGCGGCGCGCAGGCGCGCGATCTCCTCCTCGAGGGCGGCGTCGTGCTCGCTGACCCACTTCGGCGGGCGCAGCATGACCACCGAGGCGCGCCAGTAGCTCTCGAAGCCGCGGTGGAGCAGCAGCTCCTTGCGTGTCTCGAAGCAGCGGCGGAAGTAGGCGTCGGGGCCGGGCCACGTGGCGCTGAGCACGAGGCTCAGCAGCCGATCCGGATGATCCTGGGCGATGGTCTGGCCGATCGCGCCGCCGGTGGAGTGGCCGACGTAGTGGGCGCGCTCGACCCCGAGCCGGTCCATGAGCGTCAGGGTGTCGGCCGCCATCTGGTCCACCGAGTACCGGATGCGCGAGTGGGTGCTCTGCCCCGCGCCGCGATGATCGTGCACGATCACCCGGAAGTCATGGGAGAAGTCGCGCACCTGCGGGGCCCAGAACGCGCCCTGGCCGCCGAGGCCGGGCACCAGCATGAGCGCCGGGCCGCGGCCCTGCTCCTCGTAATAGATCTGGGCGTCGCCGATCGAGACGTGGGGCATGCGACGGCTACTGCGTGTCGTTCATGCCCATGCGCCGCTCGATCGCGATCACGTCGGTGGGGCGCTCGAACGGGGTGGGCGCGGGCTGCCCGGCCTCCCGCGGCCGGCCGATGGCCTTGAAGAAATCTTCGAGGCCGGGCGGGGTGATCACCCAGAGCATGACCAGGTCCTCGTCGGGGCTCTCGTTGATCAGCTCGTGCTTGACGTCGTAGCCGAGGAAGCAGGAGGTGCCCGGCACCAGCGGATGGCTCACCCCGTCCACCACCGCGCGCCCGCGGCCGCGGAAGCAGATCTGCAGCTCGACCTGGTCGCCGTGCGAGTGCTCGCGCACGCGGCCGCCCGGGGCGATGGACTGAAAGCCCATGGCGTGGCCCGCGAAGCCGGTGCGGGCCGGATAGAGCTTCGGGTCGGCGTGGCCGTTGGCGGGCACGGGCTGCCAGTACGAGGGGCCGTCCTGCGGCTGCATCACCACCGCGCGCCCGCGCACGGTATCGGTCTGGCTCTGGCTCATGTCGCTCCTCCTGGGTCGGGACGTAGGCCGTCAGTGTAACCCGGCCCGGGGTCAGGCCCGGGGTCAGGTCTTACATTGCGACATTTTCGTCGGGTGCCACGATGTCGCCTCGAGAGGCCAAAATGTCGCAATGTAAGACCTGACCCCATCTGCTTCACGCCGGGCGCAGCACGCGGCCCGGCAAAGCACCGGTGTGCTCGCCGCCGGCGATGACCACGCGGCCGTTGACGATCACGTCGCCGATGCCGGCGGCGTAGCGGTGCGGGTCCTCGTAGGTCGCGCGGTCGGCCACCGTCGCGGGATCGAACACCACCACGTCGGCCCTGGCCCCCGCCGCGAGCACTCCGCGGTCTCGCAGGCCGAGCCGCCGCGCGGGCAGGCCGGTCATCTTCCACACCGCGGTCTCGAGCGAGAGCACGCGCTCGTCGCGCGCGTAGCGGCCGAGCACCCGCGGGAAGGTGCCGTAGCTGCGCGGATGCGGCTTGCCGCTGGCGAGCGGACCCTGCGCCGCGAGGGCGGAGCCGTCCGAGCCCACCATGACGTGCGGATGCACGAGCGCGCGCCGCAGGTCGGCCTCGTCGAGCTGGAACAGGATCATGTAGCCCTTGCCCTGCTCGGAGACGATCAGCTCGATGGCGGCGTCGAGCGGGTCGTCCCGCCGCGCGGCCGCGATCTCGGCGATGCGCCGGCCCTGCGCCTCTGGGCGTGACGGCGAGTAGGCCACCATGATGTCGGCCCAGTCGAGCCCGCGCAGCAGCGTCTCGGCGCCGCCGGTCAGCTCGCGGCGGATGCGGTCGCGGGCTCCGGGATCGGCGAGGCGCTTCAGCATCGCGTCGATGCCGCCCTCGAGCGCCCAGTCCGGCAGGAGCGTGCGCAGCGTGGTGCTGGAGGCGGTGTAGGGGTAGACGTCGCCCAGCACGTCGAGCCCTTCGCGCCGCGCGTCGTCGACGAGGGCCAGCGCGTCGGCCACCTTGCCCCAGTTGGGCCGTCCCGCCGCCTTCACGTGGCTCACCTGCACGGGCAGGCCGCCCTCGCGTCCCACCCGGATCGCCTCGGCCACCGCGTCGAGCAGGGTCGCGCCCTCGCCGCGGATGTAGCTGGCGTAGAACCCACGCCGTCCGCCCGCCCGGCGCGCGACGCCGATGATCTCCTCGGTGGCCGCGTAGGAGCCGGGCGCGTAGATGAGGCCGGTGGCGAGGCCGTAGGCGCCGTCGGCCATCGCCTCGTCCATCATGCGCTCCATGTGCGCCTGCTCGGTCGCCGTCGGCGGCCGGCGCGCGAAGCCCATGGCGGCGAGGCGGAGCGTGCCGTGGCCGATCAGCTGCGCGACGTTGAGCGCGACGCCCTCGCTCTCGTAGCGCGCGAGGTATTCGCCGACCGTGTGCCAGGAGAAGTCCATGCCCGCGGGCAGGTAGAGGGCGAAGCCCCGCATCTCGTCGCGGAATTGATCCGAGACCGGGGCCGGCGAGAAGCCGCAGTTGCCGACCACCTCGGTGGTCACGCCCTGGCGGATCTTGGACTCGGCGCGCCGGTTGTCCCAGAGCCGCCAGTCCGAGTGCGAGTGCATGTCGATGAAGCCGGGCGCCACCGTGCGGCCGCTCGCATCGATGGTGCGGCCGGCCGGCTCGCGGGAGAGATCGCCCACCGCGGTGATGGCGTCGCCGATCACCCCCACGTCGC
This sequence comes from Candidatus Methylomirabilota bacterium, assembly GCA_035315345.1. Lineage (NCBI taxonomy): Bacteria > Methylomirabilota (SeqCode) > Candidatus Methylomirabilota bacterium. Next base: position 9,410 of record DATFYA010000104.1, on the reverse strand, counting down.
CGGGGCGCGCGGGCGCGCCGGTGCCGTCGATGAGCCGGCCGCCCGTGATCTTCAGGTCGAGCACGGGCTAGTAGCGCCGGTCGTCGAGGTCGAGCAGCGGGAACGCGCTGGTGACGTGCGGGATCGTGACCGGCGTGGCCGGATGCAGGTAGGACGGCTCGAGCATGTCGAGGCTGTGGACGCCGAGCAGCCCCAGGCAGATGCGGATCTCGTCCTCCAGCAGCTCGAGCGCGCGCACGAGGCCCTCCTCGCCGGCCGCGGCCAGCCCGAGGCAGGAGAGACGCCCGAGCCCGACCACCTGCGCGCCCAGCGCGATGGCCTTGACCACGTCGGTGCCGCGCATGAAGCCGCCGTCCACGATGACGGTGGAGCGGCCGGCCACCGCCTTCACCACCTCGGGCAGCACCTCGATCGAGCCGCGGCCGTGGTCGAGCTGACGCCCGCCGTGGTTGGAGACGTAGACGCCGTCGACGCCCAGGTCGCAGGCGATCAGGGCGTCCTCCGCGGTGGCGATGCCCTTCAAGACGAGCGGGAGATCGTGCCGGTCCTTGAAGCGCTTGACCTGGTCCCACGAGAGCGCGGCCTGGAAGTCCTGCCCGGTGGCGCGCACCCGCCACGGCTTGACGAAGCGCCGGGCCAGGTCGCGCTCGCGCCGGCTGTACATCGCGGTGTCGACGGTCATGCAGAAGACCGCGTAGCCGTGATCCTTCGCGCGCTTGACGTGGTCGTCCACGAAGGCGTCGTCGCCGCGCACGTAGAGCTGGAAGATGCGGAAATTGTCGGCGGCGGCCGCGGTGGCCTCGAGCCCGGGGTTGCATGCCGAGCTGAGCATCTGGGGCACCCCGAAGGCGGCGGAGGCCTTCGCCGCGGTGGCGCCGCCGCCCGGGGTGAAGGACTCGATGGAGCCGATCGGGGCCAGCATCACCGGAATACGCAGCCGCCGCTTGAACAAGCTGGTGCCCGTGTCGATGCGCGAGACGTCGCGGAGCACGCGCGGGCGGAAGGCGAGGCTGTCGATGCCGAGACGGTTGCGGCGCAGGGTGGTCTCGGTCTCGGTGCCGCCCACCAGGTAGTCCCACGGGCCGGGGGCCAGGTTCATGCGGGCGGCGCGGACGATCTCGTGCAGCGTCTGGAACCTGTCTTCGAGTCCGGAGGTCATGGGCGCTCCCGATCTGGACGGAGGGTCAGGCGTGACGGTGCGCCTCGGGCAGGCCGAAGCGCTCGGCGGTGGTGCGCTCGGTGTCGAACTCGATCAGCACCGCCGGGTTCTTGCCGACCACCCACGCGTCGTGGCCGGGCTCGATCACGATCGCGCGTGGGGCGGCGACGTCGAAGGAGCAGCCGTCCGCGTACTGGCCGCGCACGCGGCCCCGGGCCAGGAACCCCACGTGCGCGTGCATGCACAGGGGCGAGTTCACGATGTGCTTCAGGTGCACCGACCAGCGGAAGCCGGGCGGGTAGCACACGCGCTTGACTCGGCCGTTGGCCGCCGGCGCGGTATCGATGACCACGCCGCCGATCTCCCGGCGCTCGGCGCCGCGCATCGGAGCGAGCAGCGGATCGCGCGAGGCCCGCGCGGCGGCGCGCGGACGCCGGGACGCGGGGCGCTTGGAGCGGGCCGGTTTCCGCGAGCGCTTCGTCTTCATGGCGGGCTCCTCCTGGCACGGGCTCGGACGACCGAGACACTGACCCCCGGCGTCGGACTTGTCAAGCCCGGTACAATCGGGAGGCCATGTCGGCGCTGCTCGATGCGCGCGGTCTGGTCAAGCACCTCGGCGGCCGACGCGTGGTCGACAGGGTGGACCTCGTCTGCGAGACGCGGCAGATCGTGGGTCTGCTGGGGCCGAACGGCGCGGGCAAGACCACGACTCTCCGCATGCTCTACGGGTTCCTGCGTCCCGACGACGGTCGGATCCTGGTGGACGGCGTCGAGCTGGGCCGCGACCTGGTGCGGGCCAAGCGCTCGATCGGCGTGTGCACGCAGGACGACACGTTCGACGGCGACTTCACCGTCGAGCAGAACCTGACGGTGGCCGCCGGCTACTTTCGCCCCCGGCCGTCCGGTCTCGCCGGGCGCGTCGCCGAGCTGCTGGAGCGGTTCGACCTGGCCGGCTACGCGCGCCAGAAGCCGGAGACGCTGTCCGGCGGCTACCGGCGCCGCCTCATGATCGCCCGCGCCCTCGTGCACCGCCCGCGCCTGCTCTTCCTCGACGAGCCGACCACCGGCCTCGATCCGCAGGCGCGCATGGGGGTGTGGGATCTCGTCGACGGCCTGCGGGCCGAGGGCCTCGGCGTCATCCTCACCACGCACTACATGGACGAGGCGGAGCGGCTCAGCGACGCGCTCACCGTGCTGGCCCACGGCCGGGTGGTGGCGCGCGGAAGCGCCAAGGGCGTGCTGGGCGACCTGGTCGGCGAGCACGTGGTGGTGGTGGCCGCGACGAACCGCGACGCGATCGCGGTGTGGCTCGGCGCGCACGGCCGCGGCGAGCCGGCGAGCGTGCTGGGCGCCCTGCACGTGCCGGTCTCGGGCGAGGAGCTGGCCGAGTTCGCGCGCGCCTTCCCGTCGCTGCGCTACGAGGTGCGCGTGCCCACGCTCGACGACCTCTTCCTCAAGCTCTCGCTCTCCCCGTGAGCTGGCTGGTCGCCGCGGTGGAGTGGCAGAGCCGTGCGGTGGTCTCCCGCCACCTGCGCGTCTACCTGCGCAACTGGCACACCGCGTTCCTGCCGCCCGCGCTCGAGCCGGTGACCATGCTGGTGGCGTTCGGCGTCGGGCTCGGCGGCTACGTGGCGAGCCTGACCTGGCAGGGCCGCCCGATCGAGTACATGACCTACATCGCGCCCGGCCTGCTCGCCTACGCCACGTTCATGACCGCGGTCTTCCAGTCGCTGTTCGCCGCCTTCATCCGCATGCGCTATCAGCGCACGTGGGAGGGACAGCTCACCACCCAGGTGGAGCTGCGGCACGTGGTCTGGGGCGAGGTGCTGTGGGCCGGCCTGCTCGCCACCATGTACGTGGTGATCGTGGCCGCGGTGCTGGCCGGCTTCGACCTGACCGGCCTGCTCCACATGCGGGTGGGGCGTCTGCCGCTGCTGCTGCCGCTCGTGTTCGTGGCCGGGTGCGGGTTCGCCGCGCTCGGGCTCTGCTTCACCGCGCTGATGCCGACGATCGACCACATGAATCTGCCCGTGTTCCTGCTCGTGCTGCCGATGGGGCTGCTGTCGTCGACCTACTTCCCGCTCGAGCATCCGGTGCTGGTCGCGCTCAACGCAGTCAATCCGCTCTACCATCTGGCCCAGTGCTTCCGGGGGATCCTCATCGGCGGCCCGGTGCTCGGCCACCTGGGCGCGGTGGTCGGGCTGTCGGTGCTGCTGCTGGCCACGCTGGTGCCGCTCAACCTGCGCCTGCTCCGTCGCCGCGTGCTGGGCGACTAGGGCCCTACGGGCTCTCCACCCGCACCGGCGGCGCCGGCCGCACGAACGCGGCGCGAATGCGGTCGAAGCGCTTGAGGATCTCGCCGCGGAGCTGGCGGCGGCCGATCAGCTTCTTCATGTCGGCGCCGAGGCCGGTGACCTGCTCGGTGGCGACACGATTGCTCGACAGGATCACCACTCCGTCCTCGTAGGGCACCGCCACGCAGAGGATCTGGCTCGCGTCGTAGGTGTGGCCGACGTAGATCTGCCGCTCCACGTAGAGGGCCCGGGCGCCGGTCACGTCGGTCAGGTGATGGATGACGATCGGGTCGGGGCGGCTCTGGACCTGGCGCCTCACCCAGTAGAAGTGGCTGGTCGCGGTGGGACTCTGATCGGCCGGAAACACAAGCAGCTCGGCGCCGAGCCGCGGGGCCACCGACGTGGCGATGCGGGCATCGTCCGCGGCGGCTCGCAGGAGTGCGGCCGGATCGGCGCTGCCGCCGCGGCGCGCGTAGGGGGCGACGCCCTCGAGCCCGCGCGCGCGGAAGGCCTGCGCGCGCTGCAGCAGGACGACGCGCCACTGGCTCGCCGCCGCCTCGAGGACCGAGCCGCGATCTCCCGGGCGCACGCGGGCGCGCGCGGCGTGGAACGCCTCGATCTCGGCAGTGGACAGGTTGAAGCGGGGGCCCGGCGACGCCTCCAGCACCTCCTGGGCTTCGCCGATCTCGCCGCCCCCGAGGGTGAAGCCGCGCAGCGCGAGGGGCGTGGCGTCGGCGGGAATCGGCCCGGAGGCGGTGATGCTGGAATCGCGCAGCACCAGGTCGGGACTGGTCAGCATCTCGGCGACGCGGGCGAGGGCCACCGGCAGGTACATGGCGACGCCGGCGCCCAGCTGCACGTCGGTCGTCTCGGGCACCGCGTAGATGACGGTCTCGCCGGCCAGCAGCCGGCGGCGCTGGTCCGGGCTGAGCCGTCGGATGTCGAGGGTCTGGCCTTCGTCGGCGTCGGCGGCCAGGGAGACGGCCGGGATGACCAGCAGGCCGGCGAGCAGGGCCGCCCCGCCGAGTCGAGCGAGCATGCCGCTATCTTAGGTGACTTCGTCCGGAATATGGATGAGGCGACGCAGCCACGAGCCCGGGATCCGGGCGAGCAGGCTCCGGATCTTGCGCCGCGTGCTCTCGGCGAGGCGGCGCTCGAGGCGGTTCACCGCGCGACGGACCCGCTCGCTGGCCAGACCGAGGAACACGAGCCCGATCGCGTAGAACGGCAGGCCGGTGACCACCGGGATCAGCCAGCCGACCACGCCGGCCGCGAAGCACAGCACGGCGGCGGCCAGGAAGAGGATCCGGAGCCAGAGGGGGTGGCGCCGATCCGGCTCCCGGAACAGATCGGGGAGCGTGCGATGAGCAGTCATGATTGCGGCGTCCGATCGAGAGTGGCTCGAATTCAGCGTACCACGCGAGTCACGACGCGGCGGGCCGGGACGCAGCGCTTTCGCGCGGCGGCGTCCTGTGGCAGACTCTCCGCCTGTCCGGCGGCTCAGCCGCTCAATCCAGGAGGAGGTCGCGATGCCCGAGTCGGTTCCGTCGTCGCTCATCATCGACGCGTTCAAGGAGATCTTCCAGGCGGAGCGCCGGGGCAACGCCCGGCAGGATCCGCTCGGCTGGATCATCAGCGTCCCGGACACGCACCAGAAGACGGTGCTCGCCGCGCTCGACAAGGAGCGCAGCCTGCGGGTCATCACCTGCTCGACCGAGGACGACGCCAACGCGGTGGCGGCGGGGCTGTACATGACCGGCGAGCCGGTGATCGTGATGATCCAGCACGCCGGCCTCTACGCGAGCGTGAACACCATCCGCGGCATCTCGATGGACGGCAAGGTGCCGATCTTCTACATGATCGGCCTGCTCCAGCGCGAGAAGGACCGCGATCCGAAGGATTCGCGCCACTCCATGGTCCGCTTCGCCGAGCCGCTGCTCGACGTCTTCGGCATCCCCCACGCGCGGATGGAGGGCCCCGACGACGTCAAGCTGATCCCCGAGTACTACCGGAAGAGCCGCGAGCGGAGCGGGCCCGCCGCGGTGCTGGTCGGGCTGGAGACCGCGTGATGATGAAGCCGGAGGAGGTGCTCGCGGCGATCGCGGCGGCGCGCGGCGGCGCCATCTGCGTCCCCACCATGACCACCGGGCCGGCGTGGCGCAAGCTCGCCCCCGGCGATCTCTCGGTCGGGTGCGTGGGCTTCATGGGCGGCGCCGCCGCCATGGGCCTCGGGCTGGCCCTGGGCGCGCCCGATCGGCGGGTGATCGTCTTCGACGGCGACGGCTCGCTGCTGATGCAGCTGGGCTCGCTCGCCACCATCGCGGGCGCGGCCCCGCGCAACTTCACGCACCTGCTGTTCAAGAACGGGGTGTACCACACCTCGGGCTCGCAGGAGACGCCGGGCGGGCCGGGGGTGGACTTCGCGGCGATGGCGAAGGCGGCGGGCTACCGCAACGCTTACACGATCACCAGCCTCGACGAATTCACGAAACGGCTGCCCGGCTTCCTTGGCGAGGACGGCCCGATCATGGTGCAGCTCATCACCGGTCTCGCCGAGAGCACGCCGATGACCGCGGGGCCGAGCACCCCGTTCCACCAGCAGGTCGCCGACCTCCGCGCCAGGATTACCGGCGCGCGATAGCCGCGCGATCGAGCGCCGGCTTCGCCGGCACAATCTCTTTCGAAGGGAGAGGTTCGGAGGGGGCCTCGACGGCCCCCTCCGAATGCTACTACGCGTACACGATGCTCAGCGTCTCCGCGACCATCGCCGGCCGCGCGTTGCCCTCGACCTCCATGGTCATCTCGCTGGTGACGCGGAAGCCGTTGTCCTCCACCGGCTCCACCTTCACCAGCTTTTGCTTCAGCCGGATGCGCGCGCCCGCGGGCACCGGCGCGGTGAACCGGATCCGGTTCGACCCGTAGTTCAGCCCGCGCCGCCGCTTCTCGACGGACATGAGGGTGGGCGCCAGCCGGGGGAGGAGCGATAGCGTCAGGTAGCCGTGGGCGATGGTCTTGCCGCCGGGCAGCTCCTTCTTGGCCCGCTCCACGTCCACGTGGATCCACTGGTGATCGCCGGTGGCGTCGGCGAACTTGTCGATCATCTCCTGCGTGACGGTGAGCCACTCGGACGGGCCAAGCTCCTTGCCCACGTGCTGCAGCAAGTCCTGCGGCTTCTCGACCTTGAGCATGACGTTCCTCCCTCGGGTATGATCGGCGGGCGCCATTATCACCCAGCCCGCGTCCCGGAGGAAAGCAGCCGATGAGCTACGACGCGCCGTTCGCCGGACTCAAGGTGGTGGACCTGAGCCAGGGCATCGCGGGGCCGTACTCGGCCATGCTGCTCGCGCAGTACGGCGCCGATGTCATCAAGGTCGAGCCGCCCGAGGGCGACTGGTCCCGCGGCCTTGGCAAGCGCTACGGCGACCTGACCGCCTTCGCCATAGCGGCGAACCTCGGCAAGCGCTCGATCGTGCTCGATCTGAAGGCCGAGGAGGACCGCGGCATCCTCCGCCGCCTCGTGTCCGCCGCGGACGTGTTCCTCGAATCGTTTCGTCCCGGGGTCGCGGCGCGGCTGGGCGTCGGCTATCCGGACGTCGAGGCGATCAATCCGCGCATCATCTATCTCTCCGTGTCGGGCTTCGGGCAGACCGGCCCCGACGCGGAGCGGCCCGCGGTGGACACCGTGTTCCAGGCCTACACCGGGCTCATGTCGATGAACCGCGGCCCCGACGGCATCCCGCATCGCGTGCCGGTGATCGTGATGGACATGGCCACCGCGCTCGCCGGCTTCCAGGCGATGGCGGTGGCCCTCTACGCGCGGCGCGACGAGCCGCGCGGCCGCTACATCGAGTCGAGCCTGCTGCGCGGGGGCGCGACGATCCAGACCGTGTCGATGATCCAGCACCGCCTGGAAGGCGGTAAGCCGCAGCCCGGCCTCACCCCGTCCGGCACCTTCCGGGCCAGCGACGGGTGGATCAACCTGACGATCCTGCGCGACGTCGACTTCCCGGTGCTCTGCGACGCGCTGGAAATTCCCGCCGCCAAGGGCGACCCCCGCTTCGCCACCAACGACCTGCGCTTCGCCAACGTGGCCGCCCTCAACGCGCTACTCGAGCCCGCCTTCGCCCGCCGCCCCGTGGCCGATCTCTCCGCGCGGCTGCGGGCCGCGCGGCTCATGCACCAGCGCGTGAACACCTACCTCGAGTTCCTCGACGACCCTCACGTGAAAGCCACCGGCGCGGTGACCTGGATCGAGCAGCCGGGCATCGGCCGCGTGCCCGTGCCGAGCGTGCCCGGCCTGCCGCCGCTTTCCGCGGGCACCCCGCGCGCGATCGCGCCCTCGCTCGACCAGCACCGCAAGGAGATCCTGGCCGAGCTGGGATTGGGCTCGGTGGGGTAGCCCGGATGCGCCGGCACGGAATCGTGGGCCGGGAGGCAGATTTCGAGAAGTATACCGGTCTATGTAGCAGTGAGAGCCCGAGAGCGGTGATACCAAACTCCGCGTTGAACAGGTCAAGTCCCGCCGGAGCGCCCGGCGACTCCGCCGAGTTAGACTGACCAGCCCGCAATGTTCGTTCGCTATCCAGATCTGGATACTTCACGTTCGCAGGCCGACCAGGCTAATGGAGGCCACGCGCGAATCGTGCGCTCCGATCTGAGAGGAACATGAGGATGCCGATTCGGTCCAAAGTCCATTTGTTTATCATCGCCGGTGCGATCCTTACCAGTTCGCTCGTTGCCGAGGCTCAGTCGGGTAAGGTGCCGAGGATCGGTGTACTTCTGTATGCGGCCGAGCCGAAGCCCGGACAAACCAGCCAGGTTCTCGAAGCCTTCCGCAGAGGGCTACGCGATCTCGGGTACGTCGAGGGACGGAACATAATCCTGGAATACCGCTGGGCCGGCGGGAGCAATCAACGGGCCGCCGAGCTTGCTGCCGACCTCGTGCGCCTGGACGTGGCGCTGATCATGTCCGCTGGCACTCCGGCTACCCAGGTGGCCAAGGCTGCGACTACCACGATCCCCATCGTCATGACTGCTGTCGGCGATCCCATTGGGAGTGGCATCGTGACAAGCTTGGCTCGACCGGACGGCAATGTTACAGGGCTTAGCCTTCTCGATACGGATCTGGATGGTAAGCGGATTGAGCTACTGAAAGAGGCGGTTCCGGGGCTCACGCGCATTGCCATGCTGTGGAGTCCGAACGACCCCGGCATGAGTCTCGCCTTCGGCCGCGTCGAGGTTGCGAGCCGTACGCTTCGACTTGTCCTCCTAAGCTTGGCCGTTCGGGATCCGGCCGAGGTCCCGGGGACCCTTCAGGCCGCCGAGACGGGGCGAGCCCAGGCACTCATTGTGACGGCTCAGCCCTTCACGATCCGTCATCAGACCGAGATTCTGAACGTCGCTACCAAGCTGCGGCTTCCGGCGATGTACACTGACAGACGCTTCGTGGACGCCGGGGGACTGATGGCGTACGGGCCGAGCCTGGTCGACGTATATCGCCGCGCGGCGATGTATGCGGATCGGATCCTCAAGGGCGCCAAGCCGGCGGACTTACCCGTTGAGCAACCGACGAAGTTTGAGTTCGTCATCAACCGCAGAACCGCCGAAACCCTTGGGCTCGCGATCCCGCCAGCTCTGATCGCGCGAGCGGACCAGGTAATTGAATGATCCCCGGAGAGTTCGGCCTTCGAACTACCTGCTCCAGCGGACCACGGCTCGCGTTGCTCGCCTTTGGCCGCTGAGCATTGCGTTAGAACGACACAGAGGCCAGATAGTGGAGCCGGGACTCATCGGTGGGCTAGTTGGCACGGTGCTGGGGGTGTTGGGCGGTGCCGTCGGGACCTATTTCAGTATCAAGAATACCTCTGGGCCGCGCGAACACACTTTCATGATTCGGGTGGCGGTTGTGGCGTGGGTCGCGGTATCTGCGTTCGTGCTGGGCCTGCTGATGTTGCCGA